>NZ_JBFUDR010000174.1:0-12959 GCF_056404615.1 Massilia sp. P2_C2
GGGTCTGAACCCTGTCACGCCGGTTCCCAAGATTTGAAAGGAAACACCATGGGTATGAACGTTGGTTCGTCCGGAGCTAAAGGAGCAGATCCGGAACCGATGATGGAAATGAACATGACGCCGCTGATCGACGTCATGCTGGTGCTGATTATCATGATGATCATCACCATTCCAAAACAAAACCATTCGGTTAACTTGAACATGCCGGTTGGCAATCCACCGCCGCCGATCAAGGAACCGGTAGTGATCACGATCGACGTGGACTTCGACGGCACCGTCCTCTGGGATAACGTCCCGATTCCGGATCGTGCCACCCTCGAAGCGAAGCTGGCCAATGTGGCAGCCCAGGCTGATCAGCCGGAAGTGCACCTGCGTCCGAACAAGCTGGTCGAGTACAAGGTTGTCGCTGGCGTCATGGCATCGGCGCAGCGTCTGGGCGTGACCAAGATCGGTATGGTCGGTAACGAACAGTTCCAGTAATCGCTTTGGCTATAATGAACACGGCAGGGTTTCCCTGCCGTGTCTATTTTGAATGAAAGAATTCTCGATAATGGCTAAATTCCGCCTCGCACACCTCGGCCTCGTACTGGCCGCACTCGGATTCACCGCCGCCGCTCCGGTGGTCGGCCTGACTCCGGTCTACGCCGCGGAGACCCTCCGTCCGGAAATCGGCAAGCCCCTGCAGGAAGCCGCGCAGTTGATCAAGTCGGGCAAGAACAAGGAAGCGCTGGCCAAGCTGCGCGAGCTCGACAAGGTCAGCGGCAAGTCGCCGCACGAGACGTACCTGATCGAACGCACCCGTGCCGGTGCCGCCTCCGGCGCCGGCGAGTACGAGACGGCCGCCAAGGCATTCGAATACCTGATCGGTTCGGGCCAATTGAACAGCGGCGAAAAAGCCCAGTTCTCGGAAGGCCTGATCGGCCTCTACATGCGCGCCGGCGAGCTGAACAAGGCTAATGAAGCCATCCAGCGCCAGCTCAAGGATCGTGACGATCCCAAGCTGCGTGCTTACCTGATGCAGAACTATTACAAACAGGGCAATATCAAGGCCCTGGAAGACGAGCTGCGCGTGGCCGAGAAGAGCGGCCGCCTGAGCGAAGACCAGCTGGGCATGCTGGCCAACATCCAGCTCAAGAAGAATGACAAGGTCGGCTACGTCAACACCATCGAGAAACTGGCCGCCAACTATCCGAAGGCCAATTACTGGACCGACCTGCTGAACCGCGTGCAGGGCAAACCGGGCTTCTCGGGCCGCCTGGCGGTGGACATCTACCGTCTGAAGCTGGCCAACAACCTGATGAAGAAGCCGAGCGAGTTCATGGAAATGGCCCAGCTCGTACTGCAGGCCGGCRCACCGGCCGAAGCCCTGAAGGTCATCGACAAGGGCTACAAGGCCGGCGCCCTGGGCACCGGTCCGGACGCCGCCCGTCACCAGCGCCTGAAGGACCTGGCCGAGAAGACCCTGGCCGACCAGAACAAGAACCTGGCCGCCACCGAAGCCCAGCTGACCAAGGACGCCGACAACGACGGCATGGCTTCCCTGGGTTATGCATTGGTCCAGTCGGGCCAGGTCGACAAGGGCCTGAAGATGATGGAAGCCGCTGCCAAGGCCAAGGACCTGAAGCATCCGGAAGACGTCAAGCTGCACCTGGGCGAAGCATATGCCGTCGCCGGCAAGAAGCAGCAGGCGATCAGCACGCTCAAGTCCGTGGGCGGCAACGAAGGCGCCGCCGATCTGGCGCGCTACTTCATCATGGCGATCAACAAGCCGATTTCCGGCTGATCTCCTGCTCCACGTACGGCCGACCGCAGGTGGCCAACAAAGCGCAGCCCGCTCTATGCCGGCTGCGCTTTTTATTGTGGTCGTGTGTTGGCCCGGTAGGGTGGACGGCTAAATGGCGCCGGTCAAGGCCCGCTGGCGCCTGAGCCGTCCACGCGTCCAGCCAGCGCTTGCATCGCGTCGACGGCGAGGTAATTTGAACGCGTGGACGGGAGACCCGTCCACCCTACCAACAAGGCATTGCGCTGTGCAACATGCCAGTTGCCGTATAATCCGGTATTTCGCCTAGAAGCACGAATCATCCAATGAAGGTATTTCGCGGACTTCCCAACGACAGGGCGCGCGCGCCTTGCGCACTCACGATCGGCAACTTCGACGGTGTCCACCGCGGACACCAGGCGCTGTTGACCCACGTGACCGCGAGCGCCCGCCGGCTCGGACTGGAAGCGGCCGTGATGACCTTCGAACCGCATCCGCGCGAATATTTTGCCCAGCGCAGCGGCGATCTGTCCAAGGCACCGGCGCGTATCGCCAACCTGCGCGACAAGCTGGAATCGCTGGAGAATGCCGGCGTCGACCGCGTCATCGTCGAACACTTCAACGAACATTTCGCCTCGATGTCGCCGGACGAATTCACGCAGCGCGTGCTCGTCGACGGCCTGCACGTGAAATGGCTGATGGTTGGCGACGATTTCTGCTATGGCGCGCGACGCGCCGGCAACGTCGCCCTGCTGGCCGAAGCCGGCAAGCACTATGGCTTCGACGTGCACAGCCTGCCGGCCGTGCTGCACGATGCCACGCGGATCTCGTCCTCGGCCGTGCGCGCCGCCCTCGCCGCCGGCGACTTCGACGCCACGCGCGCCCTGCTCGGCCATCCGTATTCGATGTCCGGCCACGTCATCCACGGCCAGAAGCTGGGACGTACGCTGGGCTTCCCCACGCTGAATCTGCGCGTCGTCCACCGCCCCGCGCTGGCCGGCATCTTCGTCGTGCAGGTACACGGCCTGGCCGACCGGCCGCTGCCGGCGGTCGCGAGCCTGGGTGTCCGTCCGACCGTCGAGGACGCCGGCCGCATGCTGCTGGAAGTCCATATCTTCGACTGGAACCAGCCGTGCTACGGCAAACTCGTGCGCGTGGAATTCCTCACCAAGCTGCGCGACGAGGAAAAATACGTCGACCTCCCCACGCTCACGGCCGCCATCGAGCGCGACGCCCAGCAGGCGCGCGCCTGGTTCGCCCAGCGTGCCGGCGCCCTGACGGCCACCGACCGAATTTGACCAGGACTTCCGCGGTTCCACCGCCGGCCCGCCCGGGCGGCCACGCGTCGTCCCGTCAACACGAACAACAGCAGTCCATTTTAGAAACCACCATGTCCGATACCAAGCAAGGCCAGAAAGGCCAACAAGGCAACAAGAAGCCGGAGAGCAAATACCCGGTCAACATGACCGACACCCCCTTCCCGATGCGCGGCGACCTCGCCAAACGCGAGCCGGGCTGGGTCAAGCAATGGCAGGACAAGAAGATCTACGAGCGCGTCCGCAAGGCGGCCGCCGGCCGTCCGAAATTCGTCCTGCACGACGGTCCGCCGTACGCGAACGGCGACATCCACCTGGGCCACGCCGTCAACAAGATCCTGAAGGACATGGTGGTGAAGTCGCGCACGATCGCCGGCTACGATGCACCGTATGTGCCAGGCTGGGACTGCCACGGCATGCCGATCGAGATCCAGATCGAAAAACAGTTCGGCAAGAATCTGCCGACGGCCGAGGTGCTGCAAAAGGCACGCGCCTACGCGCTCGAGCAGGTCGACCGCCAGCGCGCCGGCTTCATCCGCCTGGGCGTGCTGGGCGAGTGGGACAACCCCTACCTGACGATGAATTTCAGTAACGAGGCCGACGAGTTGCGCGCCCTCGGTACGATGCTCGAAAAAGGTTACGTCTATCGCGGCCTGAAGCCCGTGAACTGGTGCTTCGATTGCGGCTCGGCGCTGGCCGAGGCGGAAGTCGAATACCAGGACAAGCGCGACCCGGCCATCGACGTCGGCTTCCCGTTCGCGGAACCGGAAAAGCTGGCGCAGGCGTTCGGTCTCGGCCAGCTGCCGGCGGGCGACGGCTTCATCGTGATCTGGACGACGACGCCGTGGACGATCCCGTCGAACCAGGCGCTGAACGTGCATCCGGAAGTGACCTACGCCCTCGTCAAAGCCGATCGCAACGGCAGCCCGGTGCTGCTGATCGTGGCGCAGGACCTGGCCGAAGGCGTCCTGCAACGCTACAAGCTGGAAGGCGAAGTCGTCGCCACGACCACGGGCGAGAAACTGGGCGGCGTCCGCTTCAAGCACCCGCTGCACGCGGCCGATGCGTTCTACGACCGCACGTCGCCGGTCTACCTGGCCGACTACGTCACGACCGACAGCGGCACCGGTGTCGTCCACTCTGCGCCCGCGTACGGCCTGGAAGACTTCCAGTCCTGCAAGTCGCACGGCATGAAGGACGACGAGATCCTGAAGCCCGTGATGGGCGACGGCCGCTTCGCGTCGACCCTGCCGCTGTTCGGCGGCATGACGATCTGGGAAGCCAGCAAGCCGATCTGCAATGCCCTGTCCGAAGCGGGTGCGCTGTTCGAACTGAAGATGTTCGACCACAGCTACATGCACTGCTGGCGCCACAAGACCCCGATCGTCTACCGCGCGACGAGCCAGTGGTTCGCCGGCATGGACGTCAAGCCGAAAGACGGCGGCCCGACGCTGCGCGAATCCGCGCTGGCCGGCATCGCCGAGACGCAGTTCTTCCCCGACTGGGGCCAGGCGCGCCTGCAGGGCATGATCGCCAACCGTCCGGACTGGACCCTGTCGCGCCAGCGCCAGTGGGGCGTCCCGATGGCCTTCTTCCTGCACAAGGAAACGGGCGACCTGCATCCGCGCACGCCGGAGCTGCTGGAACAGGTGGCGCAGCTGATCGAACAAGGCGGCATCGATGCCTGGCACAAGCTCGACCCGCGCGAGCTGCTGGGCGATGAGGCATCGATGTACGAAAAGAACCGCGACACGCTGGACGTGTGGTTCGACTCCGGCACGACGCACCAGACCGTGCTGCGGGGCTCGCACGAGCAACAATCGCACTTCCCGGCCGATCTGTACCTGGAAGGCTCGGACCAGCACCGCGGCTGGTTCCACTCGTCGCTGCTGACGTCGTCGATGCTGAACGGCCGCCCGCCGTACAAGGCACTGCTGACGCACGGCTTCACCGTCGACGAGCAGGGCAAGAAGATGTCCAAGTCGCTCGGCAACACGCTGGCCCCGCAAAAGATCTCGGATACGCTCGGTGCCGACATCCTGCGCCTGTGGGTCGCATCGACCGACTACACGGGCGAGCTGTCGATCGGCGAAGAGATCCTCAAGCGCGTGACGGAAGCCTATCGCCGCATCCGCAACACGCTGCGCTTCCTGCTCGCGAACACGTCGGACTTCGATCCCGTGAAGAACGCCGTGGCGGTGGCCGAGCTGCTGGAGATCGACCGCTATGCAATGGCCGAGACGGCGCGCCTGCAGCTTGAGGTCGCAGCGCACTTCGAGCGCTATGAATTCCACCCGGTCGTCGCGCGCCTGCAGAACTTCTGCTCGGAAGACCTGGGCGGCTTCTACCTCGACATCCTGAAGGACCGCCTGTACACGACCGGTGTGAACTCGCATGCGCGCCGCTCCGCGCAGACCGCGCTGTGGCACATCGCGCACAGCCTGCTGCGCATCATGGCGCCCATCCTGTCGTTCACGGCGGAGGAAGCCTGGACCGTGTTCGCAGGCGCCGAGGCCTACAAGGACAGCGACGAGACCATCTTCACGCAGACGCTGTGGCAGTTCCCGGCCATCGCCGACGCGGCCGCGCTGCTGGACAAGTATGCGCTGCTGCGCGCCGTGCGCGCCGACGTCACCAAGCAGTTGGAAGAAGTGCGCGTGTCCGGCGCGATCGGCTCGTCGCTGCAGGCGGAACTGGCCATCAAGGCCGCCGGCGACAAATATGCGACGCTGGCCAGCCTGGACGACGACCTGAAGTTCCTGTTCATCACGTCGCAGGCGGCCGTCGAGCAGGTACAGGACGCGGCCGACGAAGCCGTCACGGTGACGCCGTCCGACGCCGCCAAGTGCGAGCGCTGCTGGCACTACCGCCGTGACGTCGGCCACGACCACGCCCATCCGGGCCTGTGCGGCCGCTGCACGAGCAACCTGTTCGGCAGCGGGGAAAGCCGCCGCTTCGCCTGATGTACCTGCGCCCCGGGCCTCGTGCCCGGGGTCTTCACTTCACGACCATCGACATGGCCACCAAAAAAAAACCAATATTCTCCGCCGTCCCGTCGCGCTCGGGCGCAAGCCTCACCCCGTGGCTCGGCATCGCCTTCATCGTCATCCTGCTCGACCAGATCAGCAAGATCACCATCACGCGCACCTTCATGCACGGCGAAGAAAAGCCCATTACGGGCTTCTTCAACCTCGTGCTCGCGTATAACCCCGGCGCAGCCTTCAGCTTCCTGTCCACGCAGGGCGGCTGGCAGCGCTACCTGTTCGCCGGCATCGCCATCGCGGCCGTCTGCTTCATCATCTATTTGCTGCGCAAGCACGCGGGCCAGCGCATGTTCTGCTGGGCCCTCGCCCTGATCATGGGCGGCGCCCTGGGCAACCTGATCGACCGGGTCGCCTATGGCCACGTGATCGACTTCCTGGACTTCTACTGGCGCGGCCTGGGCCACTTCCCGGCCTTCAATATCGCCGATACGGCCATCACCATCGGCGCATTTTTATTCATCGTGGACGAACTGCGCCGCGTAAACAAGAACTGAGCAAGCATTGAACACACCCCGGAGGATGTCATGAGCATGGACCTGAAGGGCAAGAAGATCGTCCTCGGCCTGTCCGGCGGCGTGGCCTGCTACAAGGCCGCGGAACTGTGCCGCGCCCTCACCAGGGAAGGCGCGCACGTGCAGGTCGTGATGACCGAAGCGGCCWCCCACTTCATCGGGACGGTGACGATGCAGGCGCTGTCCGGCCGCGGCGTCTTCACGGACCAGTGGGACGGCCGCATCCCCAACAACATGGCGCACATCGACCTCACGCGCGATGCCGATGCCATCCTCGTCGCCCCCTGCTCGGCCGACTTCCTGTTCAAGCTCGCGCACGGCGCCACCGACGACCTGCTGTCGACCCTGTGCCTCGCGCGCCCGCACCACGTGCCGCTGCTGGTGGCGCCCGCGATGAACGTCGAGATGTGGGAAAAACCGCCCACGCAGCGCAACGTCGCGCAGCTGCGCGAGGACGGCATCTGCATCCTCGGCCCGGCCGCCGGCTCGCAGGCCTGTGGCGAGACGGGCATGGGCCGCATGCTCGAACCGGAAGAACTGCTCGATGAACTGGTCGCATCGTTCCAGCCGAAGCTCCTGGCGGGCAAGCGCGTGCTGATCACGGCCGGCCCCACGTACGAAGCGATCGACCCCGTGCGCGGCATCACGAATCTCTCGTCGGGCAAGATGGGCTATGCGATCGCGCGCGCCGCGCGCGAGGCCGGCGCCGACGTCACGCTCGTCTCCGGCCCCACCGCGCTGCCCACGCCGCATGGCGTGCGCCGCATCGACGTGCAGAGCGCGCGCCAGATGCTGGACGCCGTCATGCAGGGCATCGGCGGCCAGCACATCTTCGTGGGCGTGGCGGCCGTCGCCGACTGGCGCGTCGACAATGCGAGCGCCCAGAAGATCAAGAAGGGCGCCGGCGGCGACGCCCCGCACCTGCAGTTCGCGGAAAACCCGGACATCCTCGCGACCGTCGCCGCGACCACGTCGCTGAACGGCTGGCCGTATTGCGTCGGCTTCGCGGCCGAATCCGAGAACCTGCTCGCATACGGCGCCGTCAAGCGCGAGAAAAAAGGCATTCCTCTGCTCGTCGGCAATATCGGCCCGCAGACGTTCGGGCAGGATGAGAATGCGATCGTGCTGTTCGACGAAAGCGGCCACACGGTGCTCCCGCGCGCGTCCAAGCTGGAACTGGCGCGCCAGCTCGTCTCCGAGATCGCCAAGCGCCTGGAAAAGCGTTCCCTGCTGGCCTGAACCATCCCGAATCACCAAGGGAACCTCGAAAAACCGTAGCGAGCGGCCGCAGTTGCGGTGGCAGACGCCGAGTCTAAGAAGCGCAGCTGTACGAAAGTACAGTGAGCATCGCAGGGCTAGGCGCCGCCACCGAAATGCAACGCGCAGTAGGTTTTACGAGCTTCCCGCAAGCATCCGACACACTGAATGAAGAATATCGACCTGAAAATCCTCGACCCGCGCATGAAGGACTTCCTGCCGGCCTACGCCACCACCGGCAGCGCCGGCCTCGACCTGCGCGCCTGCGTCGCGGCGCCCATGACCATCGAGCCCGGCCAGACCGTGCTCGTGCCGACCGGCCTCGCCATCCACATCGGCGATCCGGGCTACGCCGCGATGATCCTGCCGCGCAGTGGGCTCGGCCATAAGAACGGCATCGTTCTGGGTAATCTGGTAGGCTTGATCGACTCCGATTATCAGGGCCAGCTGATGGTCTCGACCTGGAATCGCGGCTCGACCTCGTTCACGCTGCAGCCCATGGACCGCCTGGCGCAGCTGATCGTGGTGCCTGTCCTGCAGGTGGGCTTCAATGTCGTGGAGGATTTCGCAACGAGCGACCGGGGTGCCGGCGGTTTCGGCTCAACCGGCAAACAGTAAACACAATGAGGAGCACATGACCGGCATTCATCGTCAGCGCCCTGCGGGCTTCAAGGTTGCCGCGCTGGGCATCACCGCAGCCATGCTGCTGTCGGCCTGCGCCACGCAGGCACCGCGTCAACCGTCTGGCACGCCGCGCGTCGTCGAACGCCCCGTGGAAGCCCCGGCCCTGACACCGCAGATGGCCGCCGCCGCCGACACCCTGACGAAGATGGCGGCCCTGCAGGACCGGTTGTACAAGGTCGCCGCGCCGCTGCTGATCCAGAATGCCGAACTGTGCAAGGGCCAGGCCCGCAACCTGCTGGGCTTCACGGCAAAGAACCGCTGGTCCTACCCGGGCGAATACAACGAGGCCGCCCATGTCGCCTTCGGCATGGACGAACACCTGCAGGTGACCGGCGTGCTGGCCGGCAGCGGTGCCGCGCGCGCCGGGCTGCAGACCGGCGACGTCCTGCTCGCCGCCGGCGGCAAGCCGCTGCCGACGGGCGAACACGCGCTGTCCCAGGCGGGCGCCATCTTCGGCAAGATCATCGCATCGCAGCCCAGCCTGCCGATGGCGGTCGAACGGCACCGGAGCGAGCGCCAGCTCACGATCCCCGTCACGCGCGCATGCGCCTTCGCGATCGAACTCGGCAACGCCGACAACGTCAACGCGTATGGCGACGGCAGCCGGGTGCTCGTCACGCGCGGCATGATCAACTTCACGCGCGACGACGACGAACTGGCCTTCGTGCTGGCCAAGACGATGGCCCACAACATGCTGGGCCACCCGGCCGCGCAGCGCAACAGCGCCACGATCGGCAGCATCATCGACAACCTCAAGAGCATCACGCCGGACACGTCGATGCTGATCGGCAGCGGCGGCATCAAGGCCATGCCGGCGGAGGCCGACGCGGCCGCCGACCGCCTCGCCATCTACCTGGCCGCGCGCGCCGGCTACGACATCAAGGACGCGCCGACGTTCTGGACGCGGCTGGCCGAGGCGTATCCGCCGAGCGTGTTGAACGGCTATAGCGCGAATCATCCGGCACTGACGCAGCGGCTGGCGGCCGTGGACAAGGCGATTGAGGAAGTGAAGAGCAAACGGTCCGCGAAGAAGCCGCTGGCGCCTTGAGCGCGCGAACATTCGCATGATTGACGGGGCCGCGTTCGCGGCCCTTTTCACGTCCGATTGGGGCTGGTTGAACGCGTGGACGGCAAGCCGTCCACCCTACCGCATGCGTCCCGGTAGGGTGGGCACCACGTGCCCACGCGTTCAACCAGCCTGGCAATCAGCCGGCCGCCAGCAGCATCCCCACTCTTTTTGTATCATTACCAATTCCCCCTCCCCGCCGCGCAATCCGAGCGCAAGAAACGGGAAGCGGAGGACAGCCCGCGCGGCCACAATCCGCCGGCCAACCTGATACAAAGACCAGGAACCATGAACACTGCCAACCTGCTGCGCCTCATCGTCCTCGCCGCCATCTGGGGCGGCTCCTTCCTGTTCATGCGCATCAGCGCGCCGACGCTCGGCCCGGCCGTGCTCATCGAATTCCGCGTGCTGTTCGCCGCCCTGTTCCTGGCCTTTGTGGGCGTGGTCCTCAGGAAGCGCCTCGACCTGCGCACCCACTGGAAGCACTACTTCATCCTCGGCTTCTTCAACTCCGCCTTCCCGTTCCTGCTGTTCGCATTCGCGGCGCGTACGCTGCCGGCGTCCGTGCTGGCCGTGCTGAACGCCACCGCGCCGATGTGGGGCGCGCTGCTCGGCGCGGTGTGGGGCCGCCAGCCGATCCGGGCCCACACGGCGCTCGGTCTCGTGCTGGGCACCGCGGGCGTCGCGCTGCTCGTCGGCTTCGACCATGCGACCAGCCGCCCCGGCGCCGCCATCGCCGTCGCCGCTGCGCTCGTGGCTTCCTTGAGCTACAGCGTCGCGAGCCTGTATGCACGCACCGCGAAAAGCGTGGAACCGTTCGCCAACGCGCATGGCACGATGTGGACGTCCGCGCTGATGGTGCTGCCCGCCCTGCCCCTGTTCCCGCCCGCCGGCGCGCCGACCCTCGGCATCGCCGGCGCCGTGATCGCACTGGGTGTGCTGTGCAGCGGCATCGCCTACATCCTGTATTTCAAACTGATCGAGCAGGTCGGCACGACATCCGCCCTCACCGTCACCTTCCTGAGCCCGGTGTTCGGCATCCTGTGGGGCGCGCTGTTCCTCGGCGAGGCGATCGGCTGGTACACGGTCGTGGGCTCGGCCATCACGCTGGTCGGCACGGCATTCGTGACGGGCTTCGTCCCGCGCTTCGGCCGCGCCGCGCCCGTGCCCTCGTCGTGCAAATGAGCCGGCTCGATCTCACGATTCCGCTGCCGGCCGGCTACCGCCCCGCGGATGCGTTCGCCTTTCACGGCCGCGACGCCGATGCGCTGGCGGAGCAGGTCGACGCGGACGCCGGTCGCATCCGCAAGGGCGTGCTGCTGGACGGCGTCCCGACCGTACTCGACATCACCCTCCACACGGACCGGGCCGGGTGCGTCGTCGCCAGCGATGGCGCGGCAGCAAGCGCCGCAGCGGCGGACCGCCACGACGTCCTCGTGAACATGCTGGGCCTGCGCATCGATCCCGCACCGTTCGAACACGCGGCGCGCGACGACGTGCTGTTCGGCCCCGTCGTCGCGCGCCAGCCGGGCCTGCGCGTGATCCAGTCCGCTACCGTGTTCGAAGCGCTGACGTGGGCCATCATCGGCCAGCAGATCAACCTGCCATTCGCGATCGCGCTGCGCCGCACATTCGTCAAGCTGGCCGGGCGTGCGCATTCGAGCGGCCTGTGGTGTTATCCGGAAGCGGCCGACGTGGCCCGCCTCGACATCGAACACCTGACCAGCCGCAAGTTCTCGGGCGCCAAGGCCGAGACCCTGCTGCGCTTCGCGCGCCTCGTGGCGGACGGCGGGTTGTCGCTGGCCCGCACGGCGGATGCGGCCGACGTGAGCGAGCGCCTGCTCGCGGTCAAGGGCATCGGGCCGTGGACCGTCAACTATGCACTGCTGCGCGGCTGGGGCTACGCGGACTGCTCGCTGCACGGCGACGTCGCCGTACGCAATGCCATCGGCCGCCTGCTCGGCACGGAACGCCCGGACCTGCGTGAAGCGGAAGCATTCCTGCAGGCGTATCGCCCGCACCGCACGATGGCTGCGGCCTATCTGTGGGCCAGCCTGAACCAACCTGCCGGCTGACAGTTCCACGGCCGTGCTTGTGCCGCCACAAGACGAACCCGCCACGCATGCCCAGACTGGTTGCTGAACGTCCGCGGACGGAACGGCAGCGAGGGTATTCCATGAGAGCAAAAACATGCGTGGCCGCGCTGTTGATGGCGCATTGCCTGGTGGCGCGGGCCGAAGGACAAACCGAGGCGCGGACGGACGCGCTTGCCGAGGCCAGCGCCGCCGACGACGACCGCGGCGCCTACCTGTCGCTCACGTTCGGCAACGGCCGCATCCATGGCGGCAACGCGAGCGGCAACACCTGGATGCGCGGGCGCACGTTCGAAGTGCGCGCCGGACGCCAGCAGCACGATCTGTTCGGTCTCACCCTGCCGTCCGCCTGGACCATGCGGGTCGACTTCGTCCATTACAACGAAGGCCATCCCGACAACAACCACCGCGACGGCTTCGCCCTGCAATGGCTCAACGTGGCCCGAATTTCCCGCGCCTGGACCGGCGAGTTGGGCGTGGGTCCCTACCTGAGCATGAACACGACCGAAGTCATGACGGCGGAAGGCTACCGCCAGATCGACGATGCCCACATGGGCCTGCTCCTCAGCGCGGCGTTGCGCCTGGCCGTGCCGGGTCCGCCCGGCGCCCATCTGCGCCTGGGCTATAACCACGTGGCCATGCGCACCGTGCACCGATCGGACGCGCTGGTGCTCGGCTTCGGGCGCCAGTTCGGCGCGGCCGAGCCGACGCCGGACGTCGTGCCGGACGGGCATCTGTGGCTCGGCGGCACATTCGGCACGTCGATCACGAACATGGCCGGCACGCATGGCGCCCATGCCGGCGTGCTCGAAGCCAGGCAGTATGCCGAGCGGTGGGGCGTCGGCTATAAATTCCTGTTCGAAGGCGACGATGGCGCGCGGGTCGACCGGCGCGGCGTCGCGGGGCAGTTGTGGTACGAACAACCCGTGACGCCGCACTTTTCAATGAGCGCCGGCCTCGGCCCCTATTTCGCCGCGAATCGGCGCTACGACAAGCGGCGCGACGACAACCGCACGGCCACCAATCTCCTGATCAGCTTCCAGGCCGAGCGTGCGCTGTCCGGGCGCATGCGGGCCATCATCAATTTCAACCGCATCAAAACCTTCCGCAAGACGAACGACCGCGACCTGTTCCAGGTGGGCCTGCTGCGGCGCTTCTGATCGACATCCGATGGCCTGGAGTCGATCGTAGGGTGGGGTGATTGATGCCGGGGGCATCAATCACGCAC
>NZ_JBFUDR010000175.1:0-12948 GCF_056404615.1 Massilia sp. P2_C2
ACATCAGCGCGTTCCACACGCTCGTCAAGACGGCGTCTGAAGTGATCCGCCGCCACGAGCAGCAGTTGCACGCGCAACTGCACAAGAGCACCGTCGTCTCCACCGCCGAGGGCGAGCTGAAGGTGACGCTGGACATCGTGCCGGACGAGGACAATCCGTATGCGCTGTTGAGCGCCTTCGACGACATGGGGGAGCGCGTGGCGCAGGTGCGCGTCGATCCCGGCTTCAAACTGTCGCCGGCGTCGGCGCAAACCTGGGTCGAGAACGAGTTCCGCGCGCCGCGCAGATAACCAATTGCGGTGGCATGGTAGGTCATAGGGTGGGCACCCCCGTGCCCACGCGGAACGTCAACATACCGCGAACGTCACGCGTGGGCACGTCTCATTGGATTGATGCCCCCGGCATCAATCCCCCCCCGGCATCAATCCCCCCGGCCTCAAATGCCTACCCTACGCCTGTGGTTTTCTGCTACACGATCTCCGCAGGACGAACCTGAACTGATAAGATTTCCTAAAAGCATCATTTGAATGCGACAAGGGGAATCGATGGAAGATCGTCTCGCCCGCCTGGAAACGGTCCAGGCCATGCTGCTCGGTATTGGGCACCTGTCCGCCAGCTGTACCGACGTCGCCGAATTCATCGGCGCGGTCCACCGCGCG
Source organism: Massilia sp. P2_C2 (assembly GCF_056404615.1). Taxonomy (NCBI): domain Bacteria; kingdom Pseudomonadati; phylum Pseudomonadota; class Betaproteobacteria; order Burkholderiales; family Oxalobacteraceae; genus Massilia; species Massilia sp. P2_C2. Next base: position 660 of record NZ_JBFUDR010000175.1, read on the forward strand.
CTGGGCCGCATCATGTATGCGGAGAATTTCTACGTCACCTTGGCCGAGCGTGAAGACGACACGATCCGCTTCGTCTACTTCGTCGATACGGTGGACGAGGGCCCGAGTCCGGACGAGCGCGTGACGCTCGCGTCGCCCGACCAGTCGCCGACGGCCTGGGTCATGCTCAACAGGCAGCCGCTGACGCTGACGGCCGACGAGATGCGCGCGCATGAGAACGGCGCCGACTGGGGGCAGGGCAGCATCGCCGAGCACTGGATGGGCTGGCCGCTGCTCGACCAGCAGCACGAGCTCCTGGGCGCCATCGTCATCCAGAGCTACCTGCCGCAGCATACGTACAGCGACGAAGACCAGGCGCTGTTCGCGCTGATCGCCAACCACGTGTCGAATGCCCTGCAGGGCCTGCAGAGCATGGACCGCCTCGAGCGCGCCGTGCAGGAGCGTACGCTGCTGCTTGCGCGCGAGGTGGCGGAGCGGCGCCGCGCGGAGCAGGTCCAGCACGCGCTGTACCAGATCGCGGACCTGTCCGCGACCGCGCTCGAGACCGACGTGCTGGCATCGAACCTGCACGGCATCATCGGCGAACTGATGATGGCGAAGAATTTCATCATCGCGCTCACACATCCGGACACGGGCGAGATCAGCGTCCCGTATTTTGCCGACGAAAAGGACGACGTGCCGCCGCCGCAGCGTTTCCCGTTCGGGATGGGCATGGTGTCGTACGTGCTGCAGACCAGGCAGGCGCAACTCCACGACGCCGGCAGCTTCGCGCGCCTGCACGCGGCCGGCAAGGTGGAGCAGCCGCTGGGGAACACGGACATCGCCAGCTGGATGGGCGCGCCGATGCTCGTGCACGACAAGGCCTACGGTGTGCTGGTCATGCAGAGCTACGACCCGGCCGTGCTGTACACCAAGGCCGACCTCGACCTGTTGGCCTTCATTGCCAGCCACGTTGCGGTCGCGATCGCGCGCATGCAGGCCGACCGCGCGATCCGCAAGGCCAAGGAACGCCTGGAACAACAGAACGCCGCGCTCGAACAGGCGCTGCACCGGCTGCAGGAAGCGCAGACGGAACTGGTGCGCCAGGAAAAGCTCGCGTCGCTGGGCCAGATGGTCGCGGGTGTCGCGCACGAGATCAATACGCCGCTGGGCATCTGCGTGACGGCCACGAGCCACCTCGTGCAGGAACTCAAGCTGACGCGCGAGGAACTGGCGGCGGGGGAGATGACGCAGGAAAGCCTGGAGGCGTTCTTCGACATCGTCGACCAGTCGCTGCGCATCATGACGACGAACACGCAGCGCGCCGCGGCCCTCGTGCGCAGCTTCAAGCAGGTGGCGGTGGACCAGTCCTCGGACGACATCCGCGCCTTCAACCTGGGCACGTATCTGAACGAGGTGCTGCTGTCGCTGCAGCCCAAGCTGAAGGGCCGGCCGGTCGAAGTGGCGATCGACTGCCCGCGTGACCTGCTGCTGGAGAGCTTTCCCGGCGCCGTGTCGCAGATCGTCACCAACATGGTGGTCAATTCGCTGATGCACGGCTTCGAGCGCGACCAGCCCGGCCACATCACGATCCAGGCGCAGGCCGACGGCGACGACGTCGTCTTCATGTATGGCGACGACGGCGCGGGCATGAATGCGGACACGTTGGCCAAGCTGTTCGACCCGTTCTTCACGACGAAGCGCGGCAGCGGCGGCAGCGGCCTCGGGGGCCACATCCTGTACAACCTCGTGACCGGCGTATTGGGTGGCTCGCTGCGCGTGGAGAGCAGCCCGGGCGACGGCCTGCGCTACCACCTGCGCTTTCCGCGCAAGGTGGGGCGGCCCCGGGCCGAACTGCGGACAGCCTGACGTTCAGCGTGCCGTCACGCCGAGCACCTGAGCGACGGCCGCGCACACGCGGTCCACGTCCGCGTCGGTCATCCCGCAGTGCAGGGGGAGCGTGACGGTCTCGCGGCCGATCCGTTCCGCGTTCGGGAACTGGCCTTCGCGCCAGCCGAGGCTGTGGCCCAGCGTGGTCAGGTGCGACGGTTCGTACGACATGCCCGTCGCGATGCCTTGTTCACGCAGTGCGGCGCGGAATGCCTGGCGCGTCGTACCGAGCGCTTCGTACGGCAGCAGTACACAGAACATGTTCCAGCTCTGGCCCGGCACGCCCTGCGGCGGCAGCACGGCGCCGCCGATGGCGGGGAACATGTCGACATAACGGTCGGCCAGACGCTGGCGCTGCGCCAGGAAGCCGGGAAGCTGCGCCAGCTGCGCGAGGCCGATCGCGGCCGACACGTCCGACATGTTGTACTTGCCGCTGGCGGTGGCGACGTCGCGCGTGTCGTCCGGCAGGCGCTCGATGCCGTGGAAGCGCAGCACCTCGATGCGCCGCGCCGTCTCCTCGTCCGGCACGACGATGGCGCCGCCCTCGATCGTCGTCATGTTCTTGTTGGGATGGAAGGAGAACGTGGCGATGTCGCCGAAGCTGCCGACCGGCTGGCCGTTCCACGTCGACCCTTGCACCAGTGCCGCATCCTCGATCACGCGCAGGCCGTGGCGGCGCGCGAGTGCGTACAACGCGTCCATGTCGCCCAGGGCACCGGGGAAGTGCGTGGGCACGATCGCCTTCGTGCGCGGCGTGATGGCCGCCTGCACCTGGTCGAGGTCGATGGCGCGCGTGACGAGGTCGCAGTCGACGAACACGGGGCGGGCGCCGACCTTGACGATCATGTTCATCGTCGAAAAGAAGCTCTGCGTGGACGTGATCACCTCGTCGCCCGGCCCGATGCCGCACGCCAGCAGCGCCAGCTCCATCGCGCCCGTGGCCGACGTCAAGGTGCGCGTGGGCCGGCCACCGAACGTCGCCGACAGCGCGCGCTCGAATTCCAGCACGCGCGGGCCGCTGGCGATCCAGCCGGTGCGCATCGTGTCCGCCATGGCGGAGATGGTGGCGTCGTCGATCGCGGGTTGGGAGAAGTTCAGCTGGGCCATGGGCGTCCTTCGGTGAGTGGGCGGATCGGACATTCTAGCCGGGCGCGCCCGCCTGATTGATCAGGCCTTCACGAACAGCTCGTCAAACCCCGTCGCCGGATCGAACTCCCGGCGGAAACGATGACGCGGCAGCAGCGCGATAAGCACCTCGGCCGTCGTACGCACGATGCAGCCCGGGCCGAGGTGACCGCCGAGGACCCGGCCGCCGTCGTCCGCCACCGACACATGCAGGTGCGGACCGTCCGGAGACAGCGTGCCGCCCAGGGTGATGATTTCCAGGTCGCCGCGCAGCTCCGTGAATTCCGGGCGGCCGGCGAAGCGCAGCCTGGCGACGGAGAGGCTGCCGATGCCTTGCAGGACGAAGGCGGCTTCCACGTGGTGTTGCGCGACGAGGGCGTCGAGCACGGCGCGCAGGTCTTGGCCGGCGCCGATACGCAAGGGCAGGGTCTGCATCGTTTCCTCCATTGATGCCCCATTCTACGCCAGCCATGCAGCATGGTGCGGATAAAAGTTGCTACATGGTAATTGCAAATGCAGACTATTGATCTGAATTTACATTTGCAAGGAGTTCAACGGCTGTTGCATTTTTGAATAGTCAATACGTAGTATTACGCGTATCATTCATGGTTCCTGAAGAGAGAACCGCGAAGATACGCGTAAATTGCCCGAAAATGTCAACAAAATTTATCATTAAGATGACGCTTGCCTTAACATTGTCCGGCTGCGCGAGCATGGTGCCGGTGACCGAAAGTCACTATGCGAGCAAGGATGGCAAGCTGGCCATCCGCGGTGAGCTGGTCGACAGCACTGACGTCCGGATCTTCGTCAATGGCGAAAAAGTTATCGAGGACCAGATTTCGCTGATGCACGGCGACGGTAAATTCAACGGCAACTACCAGGGCAAGCCGGTCAGTGCCGATTGCGCCACGGCGGCGGGGCGCAGGTCGAATGCCACCACGTGCACCGTGGCGGTCGCCGGGGAGCGGGTCACGCTGACCCTGTAAGACGACGGCTCAGCGGGTGCCGGACAGGTTGGACAGCAGGGTGACCAATTGGTCGATCTCGTACGGCTTGCCCAACACCTGCACACCCGGGATGGCGGCGCGCTGGTCCGTGTAGCCGGTCGCGAGCACGACCGGCAGCCCGGGACGGCGCTCGTGCAGGATGCCGGCGAGGTCGACGCCGCTGACCTTGCCGGGCATGACGATGTCCGAGAACACGACGTCGGCATCGAGGCCGGCGTCGAGCATGGCCAAGGCCTTGTCGCCGTCCGCCGCAACCATCACGTCGAAGCCGCAGTCTTCCAGTCCGCGCACGACCGCCTCGCGCACGAGCGGGTCGTCCTCGACGAACAGCACGCGTCCGCTGCCGCGGCCCGGTGCCGGGCCCTCGTCACGCGCGGCCACGGCCGACAGCGGTTGATGCGAGCGCGGCAGATAGATGTCGATCGTGGTGCCGACGCCGACAGTACTCGTCAGCACCAGCCAGCCGCGCGACTGGGTGGCGAAGGCATACGCCTGCGGCAGTCCGAGGCCGGAACCCTGGCCCGGCGGCTTGGTCGTGAAGAACGGGTCGAGGGCGCGTGCCTGGACTTCCGGCGCCATGCCGGTGCCCGTGTCCGTCACGCTCACGCGCACGTAGTCGCCGCCCGTGCGTTCCAGCGTGGGTTCGAGGATGCAGTTGCGGACCTCGATGGCGAGGCGGCCACCGTCCGGCATGGCGTCGCGCGCGTTGATCGTCAGGTTCAGCAGCGCCAGGTCGAATTGCACCGGGTCGATCGTGACGGGCCACAGGTCGTCCGCGCACTGCAGTTCCACCCGGGTGCCCTGGCGCAGCACGCCGCGCAGCAGTTGCACGGAGCCGCGCACCTGGTCGCCCGGGGCGACCGTCAGCAGGCGCGCATCCTGCACGCGGCCGAATGCGCCGAGGCGCGTCGTGAGCGCGGTGGCGCGGCTGACGGTGCGCTTGCAGGTGTCGATGAAGCCCAGCACCTTGGGCTGGCTCGACGTCAGCGACGCCAGTTGCAGGGCCGTCGTCAGCGTCTGCAGCAGGTTGTTGAATTCGTGGGCGATGCCGCCGGTCAGGCGGCCGAGGGCTTCCAGTTTCTGGCTGCGTACGAGGGCGCTCTGGGCACGTTCGTTGGCCGCCACGGCCTCGGCCACGCGCTGTTCCAGTTCGGCCTGGGCGGTCAGGATCTGGCGGCTGGCCGCGGCCATGCGCTGCGCCACCGCGTCGATTTCGACGATGCCTTGCGGCTGGTAATGCACTTCGCGGCCGGCACCCAGGTCGGCGGCGCTGCGGCCCAGGTATTCGATCGGGATCGCGGCGCGCCGCGCGAACCAGCGCGCGGCCACCGATGCCAGCACGAGCAGGATCGCCATGATGGTCGCCAGGAAGGCGGCCGCATGCAGCGGCACGCGGCGCAGGTCGTCGATGGGTATGCTGACGAGAACTTTCCAGTCAGACGCGGGCACGGTGCTGTAGAACGCCTGCACGGGAATGCCGGCCAGGTTCCTGTTCGCGAACGCGCCTTCGCGGTGCGCGGCGAACTCGGATCTCGCCGTGGGGGTGACGAGGTGGCCGCGGTAGCGCTCGGGATCGAGCGAGCGCGCGACGATCCTGCCGCTGCGGTCGATGATGGCAGCCTGCCATTCGGCCGGGAAGCGCTGTTCGCGCAGCAGCCCCTGCAGCGTTGCCGCGTTCACGCCCATCGAGAGGAAATAGCGCACGCTGCCGTCGATGCGTACGGGCACCTGGATGGCGAAGTCATGGCGCTGTCCGAGGGTGGACACGAACAGGTCGGATACGAGCGTGCGGTCGGCGCCGTACTGCTTCATCAGCGCGTCGATGTCGGACGCGCGCCGGATGGGTAATTGCGCACCCGGCGCGGCCCGCGTGTTGATCAGCTGGCGCCCGTCCGGGCTGATCAGGATGATCGCCGTCTCGGCGGTCGGCGCCAGCGACCTGGCGTGGCGCTCGAAGGTCTCGAGGTCGCCCCGGGCCAGCGCAGGCGAGTTCGCCAGCGCGTGCAGGATGCCTTCCTTGATTTCCAGTTCGTTGTCGACGAGCAGGGCGAAGGCGCGTACGGCTTCCTTGACGCTCGTCTCCTGGGCGCGCCGCTCTTCCTGATAGACATACCACACGGCCAGTACCGCCGCGATGAAGGCGGGTACGAGGATCGCGAGGATCAGGAGCAGCAGTCGGGTTCGGATACGCATGGGCCGGATGGCGGTCGGGACAATATTGCCTCGAAGCTCTGCATACTACCCGAGTATGCCGGTATTGTCCCGGCCTGCGGTTTTTGCTCAGTCCGGCCAGCGCTCATTGATCTCGGCCGCCTTGTCGAGGTTTCTGATGAGGATGTCGACATAGTGGGGATCGAGGTGCTGGCCCGCCACCTCGCGCAGGTAGTCGCGCACCTGGTCGATCGGCCACGCCTTCTTGTACACGCGCTCGTGCGTGAGGGCGTCGAACACGTCGGCCACGGCCACGATGCGGGCGTACGGGTGGATGTCCTCGCCCTTCAGTCCCCGAGGATAGCCGCTGCCGTCCCATTTTTCGTGGTGCTGGTGGGCGATCACGGCGGCCGCCTTCAGGATCGGGCGCTGCGAGCCGTCCAGGATCTGCAGGCCGATGGTCGGGTGCTGTTTCATGACGTCCCATTCCTCGGGCGTAAGGCGGCCCGGCTTGAGCAGCACTGCGTCCGGCGTGGCGATCTTGCCCACGTCGTGCATCGGCGCGGCATGCATCAGTACGGCCGTCTCGTCGTCGGACATGCCCGATTCCTGGGCCAGCAGATGGCACACCTGGGCCATGCGGCGCACGTGGTTGCCGGCTTCGTTCGAACGCGATTCGACGACGTCGCCCAGCCGCAGGATCAGCTCCGCCTGCGTGTCCGTGATTTCCTGGTTCAGCAGGATGTTGTCGAAGGCGATGGCGACGCCCGAGCAAAAGACGTCGAGCAACTGGATGTCGATCTCGGAAATCTCTTCCACACCCTTGAGTACGAGCAGCGAGGCCTTGCCGCTATTGTTGGGGAAATAACCCACATAGGTGTCCCCATGCAGCTTGGAGATGCGGTTGTGGCGTGCCTCGTCCAGTTGGGCGACCAGTTCGGGACCGATGTCCTCGTCGCCGACGTCGCCGATGCGCGCCAGCACTTCGTACCGGCTCTCGCCCGCGATCACGCTGGCGCCGGCCACGCGCACCAGCATGCTTTGCTCCAGGCGCAGCAGGGCGACGACCTGCTGCAGCAGGCCGCTGGCGAAATCCTTCAGGCTGCGCTGCCGGAACAGATGGCTGGACGCGGAGATCACGCGCTCCAGCCCTTCGCGGTAATTCTGCTGGACGCGGCGGGCGTCCTCGACCTTCATGATGTCGCGGTAGGCGCGCAGGGCAGCAAACGTCGTCGTAAACAGCTTGGTGCGGTCGAGTTCCGTCTTTTCCTTGTAATCGTTGATGTCGTAGTCGACGATCACGCGTTCCTCGGGCGCCTGGCCCGGCTGGCCGGTGCGCAGCACGATGCGGGTGAACTGGTTGTCCAGCTCCTGGCGCATCCAGCGTGCCACTTCCAGGCCGCTGTCCTCGCGCTCCATGACCACGTCCAGGAACACGAGCGCGATATCTTTTTCCCGCGCCAGCATCGCCTTCGCCTCGGCACCGCTGTAGGCATGCAGGAACGAGAGGCTGCGGCCGTCGAGGCGGAAGCGCGACAGGGTCAGCTTGGTGATGTCATGGATGTCCGGCTCGTCGTCGACGAGCAGGATTTTCCAAGGGGCAAGCTTCGGCGCGGTTGAGGACGGGAAGGGCATGGACGATCCAATCTTGTGAACGGGTCGGTAACAGAACAGATGTTGCAGTAAGGCACCATCAGCCCAGATTGATTGTAGTATGAGCAGCTTCTATTAACAACAGGAAATATTACTTGCAATAAGATGAATGTCACAATGTTGCAACGTATTGTCGCGATTCGAACGTCACGCGTGGGCGGAGGCCGCCCACCCTACGCAACGGGTAGGGTGGGCATTTGAGGCCGGGGGGCCTCAAATGAAACGTGCCCACGCGCCACGTTMGCGCTATGTCGGCATTAATGCTCAGCCGTAACGCTTCTGGCAGCGTTCGCACCAGAAGCTGCGCCGGTTCGTCCGGCCCAGGTTGGCCTTGTGGAAGGGGAGTTGGCAGCGGGGGCAGGTTTTCTGGGTGTGCGCCAGCTGGCCGACGAGGCGGGTCGTGTCGATGGCCCAGGTATTGCCCTCCGCGCGCACGATCTCCTGGCCCACGAACCGGGCTGTCTGTTCCTTCAGGATGACCAGCGACGGACCTTCCGGCATGATGTGTTCCTGTTGAATTCGCACCGCTGCGATTGTGCGGTGCAAGTGCTCGCGGCACCTGTGCGGGGACTAACATTTGGATACAAAGTTTGGACAAGGCTTAACGGACGCAGCCATGGAAACCGGCGTATAAGAAACGTATATTGAATAATGAATAAACGGCGCAGAACGAAAGGAAGGACATCATGAAATCGCTCATGAAGACGATGGCCCTGGCGGGCCTGCTGGCGCTGGCTGCGGGCAGCGCATCGGCCGCGGTCAGCGTGGCGTGGATCCACCCCGAGAATTTCCACGACCTGCCGTTCCCCACGTGGGAACGCAAGGAAATGCTGGAGCAGATCACCGACCATTTCAAGAAGCTGGGCGAGAACCTGCCGCCGGGCCAGGACCTGCGCATCGAGATCACGGGTTTCGATCCGGCAGGCCACCTGGTGCCGAGTATCCGGCTGGGGCGCGACCTGCGCGTGATGAGCGGCCGCGCGGACTGGCCGCGCATGGAGCTGCGTTACGCGGTCGAGCAGAACGGGCAGGTGATCAAGAGTGGCGAGTCGCAGCTGCAGGACATGAATTACCAGCAGACGTTCAGCCACTATTTCGACAGCGAGCCGCTGCGGTATGAGAAGCAGATGATCGACGACTGGTTCGGCAAGACCATTGCGCCGATCCGCAAGCGGTAATCTGTGGGCGAGCATCTGGTGGGCACAGGGTGCCCACCCTACGGTTGTTCATCGTTGATCGGCCGTCATGCGGTAGGGTGGGCACCCCGTGCCCACCATGCATTGCCACAATCCGTAAACCAGTTTATTTGTCGGCTCGACCGGCCTTCTCGCGCCAGTGGGCATCCGGCCCGCGCATCGTGTAATCGGCCGGCACGGCGAACAGGGCGGCGGCCGGTTCCTCGCGTTTGACGTTCTCGAGGCGGAAGACGACGTCGCCGCTGCGCGGGTCGCTGTGCTTCGTATAGACGGTCACCTGCAGGTCGGGTGCCGTCCACGTCTCGTCCGAGACGACGATGGGATTGCGGTTGCCGATCGCGCCGGCCGGGATCTCGTAGCTGCGCAGCTTGCCCTCGGCCCTGATGCCGCCGAAGTCGCGGGTGCCCAGGTCCTTCGTGACGCTCTTTGCAGACCATTTGGCATCGTCGATGGCATTGGCCAGCGGCGCCAGGCGCATTCCCAGTCCATTGTCCGCGGCGGACTTCGGCACCTGGATGCGGACGTCTTCCTGGGCAGGCTGGTGCGCGTCCGGATTGACCCGCTCGACGCGCCGCACGATGACCTCGTCCATGCCGTCCGGCGTCTTGCGGCGCTCGACCGGCGGCATGGTGCCATTGTTGCGCATGTGTTCGGCGGGCCGGTTCCTGTCGATCCTGATGGCAACTCTTTCCTGGGGCTTGAGTATCCACGTCAGGTTGGCGACCGGATCGTTGATCGTCACCGTTTGCAATTCACCCTTGTCGTTCACGATTTCCTGACGCGTGCGGCCGGCGCTGTCGCGGTAATAGGCCGTCGGGCGGCGGCGGTCGCTGATCTGGTTACCGTCGGCCAGGGCTTGCTGGCGTTCGCGGATGGCATGGGCGCTGTAGGGGGCATTCTTGACGGGCTGCATGCGCGCGATGAGGGGGCCGTCCGGGCGGATGTCGAGATGCCCCTTGGCTTCCGCGCCGGTCGTTTCCTCGGCGAGGCCCGGCGCGGCAATGCTGGACAGGAGCAGGGCAAAGATCAGTGGCTTGGTTGGCATGGCATCCTCGTGGTTTCAGGTCATTCGACGGCACTCAGGCGCAGCGCCAAGGGCTGGCCGTCCGCGGCGACGAGCAGCTCGGCGCGCACGGATTCGCCCGCGTTTTCCGGCGTCAGCGGCACGCCCAGCGCGGCCAGGCTCGTGCGCGGTACGTTGGCCGCGACCATGCGCGGCGCGGGCTCCGCGGCAATACGCTCGGCTGAATCGAGTGCGATGAACGGGGCGCTGTCGTCGAGCGCGACGATTGTGCGGGCCTGCGGGGCATCCTCGACACGAGGCGTTTGCAGGACGACGGCCAGCGCCAGCGCGCCCGCCGCGAGGCCAGCCATGCCGCCCGCCAGCAGCCAGCCGCGCGGGCTCGGCGCGCGGAACCAGCGCCGGCGCGGCGGGTGCAGTCGGGCGAATGCCTGCAATAATTCCGCCTCGACGCCGCGCGGGGTGTCCAGGCGTTTCGTCTCTGCGCGCAGCGCGTCGAACAGGGGATCGCGGTGCGCGGGCTTATCGACGTTTCGAGTATCCATGATGGCTATCCTTGTCATGCTGCGCTGGCGGTGGTGCGCCAGCCGGCCAGGCGCTTGGCCAGCGCCGCCCGCCCGCGCGACAGGCGCGAACGCACGGTGCCGATGTCGACCTGGCAAATGTCGGCGATTTCGGCGTACGACAGCTCGTGCATCTCGTAGAGGATCACGGCGTCGCGGTAATGCGGCGCCAGCAGCGCCAGCGCCCGCCGCACTTCCTCCGCGGCTTCGTTGTCCAGCAGGCGCGCCAGCGGGCAGGCATCGTCCGCGGCCAGCTCCGGGCCGTCGCCTTCATCCCCGTCGTCCGTGCCGGGCAAGGCCTGGTGGCGCTGGCGCGCCGTCTCGTGCTTCAGGATCAGGTTGCGCGCCACGCCGAACAGGAAGTGCTGCAGCTGGCCGCGCAGCGGATCGAACCGGAAGCGCTCCGTCAGTAGACCCATGAACGTTTCCTGCACCACGTCGGCGGCCGTGTCGGCGGACCCGCAGCGCAGCAGCGCGAAGCGGTACAGCGGCCCCTGGTGGCGCCGGTACAGGGCCGCGAAGGCATCGGCTGCACCGCTGCGCATCCGGCGCAGCAGGTCGGTGTCGGTGGTCGTTGTCGTGGTCATGGGTCGTTGTCCGTGCCCATATTCCGCTGGCGGACCGGGAAAGTTCCCGGTTTTTTTCGCCGATCCGGACGGCGTTCAGTCGACCCAGTTCACGCGGTCGAACTTGGTGCGGAATTCCTCCGGCATCGCGACCACCTGGCTCGTCTTGTAGTTGAAAAAAACAAAACCCTGCTTGGCCATCGCGACGAGGGTCTTGTCCTTCGGCCGGGTGATGCGGAAGGTGATGTCGCCGCCATACTTGTTGAAGTCCATGACGCCCACTTCGAACAGCAGCTGGTCGCGCGCATGCGCTTCGGCGCGGTAGGTCGTCGCGAGGTCGGTGACGATGATGCCGGTGCCGTCGCGCTCCGTCTCCGTGATGCCGTATTCGAACAGGAAGCGGGCCCGCGCCTCGGAGATCATGGAGATCATCGAGTCGTTGCCCAGGTGGTTGCCGGCATTGATGTCGGTAACGCGCACCGTCAGCAACGTGGTGTAGTAATACTGGTCTTCGGGGAAGGTCAGGGTCAGTCGGGCCATGGCAGCATGCTCAAAGACTCAACTGTACACCGATTACAGGCTGCGCAGCATGAACCCGCAACCGGCCACCATGCAGAGCCCGCCCACCAGACGCTTGACCAGGACCCCGTCGAGACGATGGATGACGAAGGCGCCGACCAGCACGCCGGCAATTTCAAAGACGTCAATGAAGGCGGCCAACCCATAATCGATGCTGGCGTAATGCAGGTTGGCGAGCGAACCGGACAAGGCGCCGACCGTTTGCAGCGCCTGCCCGACGCCGATCGCCGTCAGTACCGGATAGCCGCACAGGACCATCAACGGCACGGACAGCACCTGGCCGCCGATGCCGGCGAGGCCGGAACAGAAACCCGTGACGGCGCCGATTGCGGCAAGGATCAGCCAGCGCTGGCGCGCGCCTGCCGGCATGGCGAGCGCCGCCTGGCCGCAGATACCCGAGGTGTACGTGCCGACGACGAGGATGACTGCGGCCAGCACGGTCGACAGCGACGCCGTGTCGAGATGATGGCCGATCCATGCGCCGGCAAATCCTGTCGACGCCGCGCCGAGGCATACCGGCCGTGCCAGCGTCCAGTCCAGGCTGCCTTTCCTGTGGAAG
>NZ_JBFUDR010000176.1:0-12844 GCF_056404615.1 Massilia sp. P2_C2
GGACGGAAGGTGCGGATGATGTCGATCGACGCATTCTTCAAACTGACCGGGCGCGGCAACGGCACGAGTACGGCGTCGTCGAGGTGCACGAGCGTCATCTCGTCCGACAGCAGGCGCCAGCCGTGTCCCAGCAGCGCGGCCGTCAGCGTGCTCTTGCCGGAGCCGGGCGGCGCCGGCAGGATGATGGCGCGGCCATGTTTTTCCAGCACGGCCGCATGGATGATCAGGTAGCCGTGCGCGCGGTGCGACACGCACCAGTTCATGGTCCATTCCAGCATCGGATACGCCTGTCCGAGGGGCAGCGGCTGGAACGGCGTCGTGCCGTCGTAGGCGAAATGGACTTGCGAACGGACCCAGCGGCGCAGGCCGCCCGAGCGCAGGAAATCGAGGTGGAAATCGACGAAGCCGCCTTCCGGATCGACCGGGTAATCGGCATACATCAGCGCGACGCCATCGATCAGGGGCTGGACGTCGCTGCGGATGCGGTTGGCGAACGGGCCGGTGCGCAGCACGAGGCCGGCGCCGGACAGGCGCGCCGCCAGTTCGGCGCGCGACAGCGAACCGACCGTCAGCATGGTTCGATCAGGTCGAGCCCGGCCAGCGCGGCCAGCATGTCGTCGATCAGGGAAACGAGGTCGTCGTTGCCGGCATCGACATGATCGGCCAGGCGGGCAGCCAGCGTGGCGGCGTCGGCGGGCTGGTCGCGCAGGGCGTGCAACAGGTCGAGCGCGGCGCCATCCAGCAGATGGGTGTTGCCCGACAAATCGTTGTACAGCACGGCTTCCCCATCCCATTCCCGGCAGGCCAGCGCCTGGCCCGGCGTCACACGCCACATGCGGTTTGCCGTCGCTCAGTCGTGGATCGAACTGAGGTAGTTCGCGACCTGGGCATTGTCCCAATAGATCCCGGCGGTCGGGCTGTAGCGGCCGGTGGTCTGCAGCTCGCTCCACATGGTCTGCAGGTCGGTGAGATCGATGAAGTTGATGTACTTCGCCTGGATGTTGAGGTAGGCCGCCACCAGGTGCATGCCGACGTTGTTCTTGTCGAAATCCTGCGAACTCAGCATGTCTTCCAGCTTGGCGCAGAAGTACGAACCCGGCTGGTAACACTTGCCGTTCGGGTAGGAAGCGGCCCGGACCGGACAGGTGGTGCCGGGACTGACCGCGTAGAAGATGCTGGCGAAGGTCAGGTCGCGCGACACCGGCCAGGTATGCTGGGACTGCTTCCAGTAACCCGGCGACATGCCATTGCAGACGGGCGCCTTGCCATTGATGTAATGGCTGGCGGCCAGGCCGTTCGACAGCGAGCCCGACGGCGAGCGGCAGACCATCGACGCCATTGCCGACTTGCTTTCCAGCGTTGCCAGCACACCGGCGCCGATGCCGACCCTGGCCAGGCGACGGCGGGCGGCGCCCCTTTGAGTCAAGGACGGCGCCGTTTCGATCTTGTCGTTATCTTGATTTTCGGTAGCCACGTGCGTTCCCCAAAATATTGTCGCGCTCACTGAGGGCGACCCCGCAAGTGATCTAGCAAGTTTCAAGCCAAGATGCTTCTCGGAAGAAAAACTTACGTTAGATCAGATACTTATTTTGGCCCCGTACCACCCAGCAACTACCATTGTATGTTGGAATGCCGGGTGATGTAAAAAATATCGACGAGCGATGTTGTTAGAAGAAACTCTCCGGGATAACGAGGACGTCGCCCGGACGCATCGGCACGTTGGCGGAAATATCACCATCCTTGATCAGATCGTCCAGCCGGACGTTGAATTTCTGCTGTTTGCCTTCCACAGTACGGATCAGGCTGGCACGATTGCCGGCCGCGAATTCGGTGGTGCCGCCGACGGCGATCATCACGTCCATCAGGCTCATGTTGCGGCGGTACGGCAGCGCCTGTGGCTTGGTCGCCTGGCCGATCACGCGGATCTGCTCGTCGTAATTGCCGACGAAGCCCGTCACGACGACGGTGACGACAGGCTGCTGGATGTATTTCGCCAGCGCTTTTTCGATGTCGCGCGCGAGCTCGGTCGACGTCTTGCCGGCGGCCGGCAGGTCTTCGACGAGCGGCGTCGTGATCTTGCCGTCCGGACGCACCGGAACCGCCATCGACACTTCCGGATTGCGCCACACGATAATGTTGACGGCATCGCCCGGCCCAATCAGGTATTGGGTGTCGGCCACCTGCGTCTCGATCGGCGCATGTTGGCCGCGGGTCGCGCAACCGCCCAGCGCCAGTACGCTTGCGGCAGCCAGCATGATCGCCGCGTGTTTCATCAGGTTCGCCTTGTACTTGCCCACGTCAGATCCCTTTCGTCCAGGCCACTGTTGCAGCCGCTTGTCCGTTGTCTAAAACCGTTGTTATTAAGTCGCTAACACCGCTGTATTGTATAACATAGTGCCAAACGAAAAGAGTGCGCACAATACAAATTGTGCATGATCACGACGCGACATTACTTTTTCAGTTCAGCTTTCTGCAACAACTCTGCCACATACTTCGCCGGGATCGCGTACGTGATGCCGCTCGGCGCCGTGATCGCCGTTTCCTTCAGCCCTTTCACGAACACGGCATTGATCACACCCAGCACCTTGCCGGTGGCGGGATCGTAGAGTGGGCTGCCGCTGTTGCCGGGATACGCGGTCGCGTCGAGCTGGAAGATATTGAACGGCGAGCGTTGCAGGGCGGCGATCTGGCGCGGATCGAGGTTGCGAGCCCCGATCGAGGGACGGACGATGGGCGTGACGGCCGCCAGCGTGGCCCGGTGCGTGGCCGGATGCAGGCCCAGCGCCATCGCCAATGGGAAGCCCGTCAATGCCAGTTCCTGTCCTTCCTGTACCTTGTCCGAGTCGCCCAGTTCGAGCGCGGGCAGCGGCGTACCGCTGAGACGCAGGTGGGCCAGGTCGTGTTCATTGTCGCGCATCATCAGTTCGGCGGGGCGGAAACGTACGCCTTCCCCATCCGGCAACACGATGCCGAGCTGCTCGAGCTTGCCTTCGGCCAAGGTGGCCGGGATGACGTGAGCATTGGTGATGACATCCAGGCCGTCGCCCACGACAAAACCGGTGCCGCTGAACACGATCGAAGGACTGCGGGTGCGCTCGAACGTACCGATGCCCACCACCGAACGCTTGACGGTGGGGACGATGGGTCGCAGGTCGACCGCCGCAGCCTGGCCCGGCAGCGTGCTGCCCGCCAGGCCCAGCATGGCCAGCAAGCCCAGCACGTGATGCCGCCGGGAACGGGAAGACGGGTTGACCGGCGCGCGATCCTTCTTTAGGGCCAGCATCAACCGTGCACCCCTTTTTGCATTTTAGACATTACAATAAAGCGCTTGAACTGAACAATAGTTGCGCCGCTAGTCTACGCGATGGGAACGCCCTCTGCATCGCGATGGCGTTGAAGCCATACAACGGTTTAACGAATTTTTGTTGAATCCGTGCTAATAGTTAACGGACGTTGATTAAAGAACCGCATGGTCCTCAGATTGCTTTCCAGCACTTGTGTTGCAGATGAGGCACTTCCGAATGAGCTCGCCACATTTTTCTCGCGCGTAATTGCAATTGCTCGGGGTACAAGCGATCATGCAAGGTATTTGATTATTTTTGGCCCAATTTCCACAAGGAAAACGGGTCGTTCTTGGCGAGACTGACGAGATGGCAGAGATCACAGCCGTACTTCTTAACTTCCTGAAAGCGATTGGCAAATACCGTTGGCATGCCGTCGTCATTACCTGGGTTGTCGCATTGATCGGCTGGGCGGTGGTGTTGCGCCTGCCCAATCAATACGAGGCGTCGGCACGCGTCTACGTCGACACGCAGAGCATCCTCAAGCCACTGCTGTCGAGCATGACGAGCGTGCCCAACCTGGACCAGCAGGTCACGTTCATGCGCCGCACGCTGATCAGCCGCCCGAACGTCGAACGCCTGATGCGCATGGTCGACCTCGACGTCAAGGCCAAGGACACCAAGGAACATGACAAGATCGTCGACGATCTGATGCAGCAGATCAAGGTGTCCGGCACGGAGCGCGACGACATCTACACGATCACCTACATGTCCGACAATGCCAAGCTGGGCAAGGACGTCGTGTCGTCGCTGCTGACGATCTTCGTCGAGGGCAGCTTCAGCGGCAAGAAGCAGGATTCCGAAAAGGCGGTCCAGTTCATCGATGACCAGATCAAGACCTACGAGGAAAAACTGGCCGCGGCCGAGAACTCGCTGAAGGAGTTCAAGATCAAGAACATCGGCATGTTGCCGCGCGACAGTGGCGGCGACTTCGGTGGCCAGATGATGCAGGCGAGCGACCAGCTGAACCAGGCCAAGCTGGAACTGGCCGAGGCGGAACAGGCGCGCAACGCGATCCGTCACCAGATCAACGGCGATCCGGTCAAGCCGGGCACCAAGACGATCGATCCGGCCCTCATCGATCCGGAACTGGAAGCGCGCATCGCGGCCACCCAGAAGAACCTGGACAACCTGCGCCTGCAGTACACGGAACAGCATCCGGACGTGATCGCCAACCGCCGCCTGCTCGACCAGTTGCTCGCGCAGAAGGCCGACCTGGGCAAGCACAAGAAACGCAGCCTCGACCCGGGCGCCAGCTACAGCCCGATGCTGCAACAGCTGAACGTCGCGCTGTCGCAGGCCGAGGCCCGCGTGGCGTCGATGCGGGCCCGCGTCGCGGAGTACGAGAACCGCGTGGCGCGCCTGCGCAACCAGAGCACGATCGCACCGGAAGTCGAAGCCCAGCTGGCCCAGCTGAACCGCGACTACCAGGTCAACCGCGAAAACTACCAGAAGCTGGTCGAACGCCGCGAATCGGCGCGCCTGTCGGGTGACCTGACGTCGGCCACCGACATGCTGCAATTCCGCGTGATCGATCCGCCCACCGTGCCGAACCATCCGACCGGCCCGAACCGCGTGCGTCTGTTCTCGCTGGTCTTCGTCGGCGCCCTCATCGCCGGCCTGGCTGCCGCGTTCATGATGAGCCAGCTGCGTCCGACCTTCCTGACCCAGAGCACGCTGCGCGAGGTGACCGGCCTGCCGGTGCTCGGTTCGATCGGCATGAACTGGACCCCGGAGCAGACCGTCAAACGCAAGCGCCGCCTGATTGCGCTGGCCGGATCCGTGCTGCTGCTGTTCGGCGCCTACGGCATTGGGATGGCCGCGATCCTCGTCCGCCCCACGCTTTAAGAAATCAAGGAGTACACCGTGAGCATCATCGAAAAAGCGGCAAGCCGGATCGACCTGAAGCGTAATGCAGCCGCCGCCCGGACGCCCGAGCCGGCCGCCATCGACGCGATCGAGGCCGCCGCCGCGGCCGCTCCGATTGCCCCGGCGCCGGCGCCCGCCGCGCCTGCGCCCGGCGAACCCATGGCTGCGGCTGCAGCCGCGCCCGCAGCCGAGCAGGCCGCGCCGCGCCCCGCACAGAAATTCTCGACCCGCCGGGTCGAACTGGACCTGAACCGCATGCGCGACATGGGCATGGTAACGGCCGCCGGCGGCCGCACGCGCCTGCTGGAAGATTTCCGCGTCATCAAACGCCCGCTGCTGCAACGCGCCTTCGTCGAACGCAAGGAGGCTGACAAGCCGGGCAACCTGATCATGGTGACCAGCTCGCTGCCGGGCGAAGGCAAGACATATTGCGCGATCAACCTGGCGATGAGCATCGCGATGGAGCTCGACCACACCGTGCTGCTCGTCGATGCCGACGTCGCGCGCCCGTCGGTGCTGCGCTCGCTCGGCCTGCCAGCGCACCGCGGCCTGATGGACATCCTGGTGGACGACAAGATCGACATGGCCGACGTCATGTTGCGCACCAATGTCGACACGCTGACGATCCTGCCGGCCGGCACCAGCACGCCGCGCGCGACGGAACTGCTGGCCAGCTCGTCCATGACAACGCTCCTGCACGAGATCGCCAACCGCTATCGCGACCGCATCGTGATCTTCGATTCGCCGCCGCTGCTGCTGACCAGCGAAGCGCGCGTGCTGGCCTCGCACATGGGCCAGATCGTGCTGGTGGTGGAAGCGCAGACGACGACCCAGCACGCGGTCCAGGAAGCGCTGCGCCAGCTGGACGGCAATCAAAACGTCAATCTCATCTATAACAAGACCAGGGAGTTCCCCGGCATCGAAGAAACGTATGACTATCACTACGGCTAATTTGTCCGCTCCCCGGCTGGTCAAATGGCCAAGCAACGCCGCGCTCCGACTCACGCCGCTTGCACTGGCCATCCTGTTGCTGTCGAATGACTGCCGGGCGGAATGGAGAGTCACGCCCAGCGTGACGGCGCGCGAAACCTGGTCGGACAACATCGGCAGCCAGCCGGACGACCTGACGCGCGGCGGTTTCATCACTGAACTGGCGCCCAGCGTCAACGTCGCCGGCATGTCGCCGCGCCTGAAAGTGGGCGCCAGCGCGGAATGGCGCAAGTACGTCTACAGCACGGACGCCACGTCCAACCTGCGCAACAGCGACCTGCGCTACTCGGCCTCGGCCCAGGGGGTCGTCGTCAGGGATACGCTGTTCGTGGACGCCAGCGCCAACGGCACGCGCCAGGCGGTGTCGGCGTTCGGCCCGGTGCCGAACAACTCGTACACGGCCAACAACGGTACCAATATCCGCACCTGGAGCATCAGCCCCTACCTGCGCCACCGCTTCGGCTCGACGGCGACGCTGACGGCGCSCGTCGCGCGCGACTCGGTCGAGGGCGGCAGCGGCAATGGCTTCGGCAACAGCATGGCGACCACGCGCTCGGCCGACCTGGTCAGCGGCTACGCCTTCCCCGATCTCGGCTGGAACCTGCATTATTCGCGCCAGGACATGACCGCCGAGCGGTCCGGCGACACCTCGACCGAGAACAGCCTGGCGGGCCTGCAATACCGCGTTTCGCCGCACCTGAGCCTGACGTCCACCGTCGGCTACGACAAGTACGAATACCGCGCGCTCGGGGAACAGACGCGCGGCCGCAGCTGGTCCGGCGGCTTCATCTGGGCGCCTTCGTCGCGCACCAAGGTCCAGGCCACGTATGGCCGGCGCTACTTCGGCAAGACGGGGTCGTTCGACGCCAGCTACCGTACCCCGCGCACGGTCTGGTCGCTGAACTATGCGGACATCATCACGACGACGCGCCAGCAATTCCTGCTGCCGGCCGCGGTCGACACGGCCGCCCTGCTCGACCGCCTGTTCGCCACGGCCTACCCCGATCCGGTGGTGCGCCAGCAGATCGTGCAGGCCTATATGGCACAGACGGGCCTGCCGCCCACGCTGGTCGACAGCATCAATTTCCTGAGCAACCGCTACATGCGCAACAAGCGCCTGCAGGGTTCCGTCGCGTTCAAGGGCGCGCGCAGCGACCTGGTGATGACCGTGTTCAATGAACGCACGGCCGCCCTGTCGCTGCAGCAGGAAGACAGCACGCTGCTGCCGTCCCAGCTCAGTACCCTGAACGAAGACACGAAGCAGCGCGGCGCCAGCGCCAGCTTCGACTACCGGCTGTCCACGCGCACGTCGGCCCATGCCACCCTGTACGGCGTGAACGCGCAATCGGTCAAGACCGGCATCACCAACGACGTCCGCCAGCTGTCCATGGGACTGAGCAAGCGCTTCGACGCCAAGTCCATCGCATCGCTCGACCTGCGCCATTCGAAGGGCCGCGTCGGGGTATTCGACAACCGCGACTACCACGAGAATGCCATCGTGGGGGCGCTTTCCGTTCAGTTCTGAGCGGCGGAGACATACGATGTACGAGTCTTTCTACGGATTTTCCGCCAAGCCTTTCCAGCTGCGCCCGGATCCGCATTTCTTCTTCGGCAGTAAAGGCCACAAGCGTGCCATGGCCTACCTCGAGTACGGCCTGTCGCAGGGCGAAGGCTTCATCGTCATCACCGGCGAAGTCGGCGCGGGCAAGACCACGCTCGTGCGCAACCTGTTCAACCGGCTGCCGTCCGACCAGATCGTCGCCGCCCACATCGTCAACACGCACCTCGACCCGGACGATACGCTGCGCATGGTCGTCTCCGCCTTCGGCCTGCCGTATGAAGGCGCCAGCAAGACGGACCTGCTCACCCGCCTGGAAAAATTCCTGTGCGACGTCGACCACCAGGGCAAGCGCGCCCTGCTCGTGATCGACGAAGCCCAGAACCTGTCCGCGCGCACGGTCGAAGAACTGCGCATGCTGTCGAACTTCCAGACCGACGACAAATCGCTGCTGCAGACCTTCCTGCTCGGCCAGCCGGAATTTCGCGCCACCCTGCACAGCCCCGGCATGCAGCAACTGCGCCAGCGCGTGATCGCCAGCTACCACCTGGGCCCGATGGATGCGCAGGAAACCCGCGCCTACGTCGAGCACCGCCTGCACACCGTCGGCTGGCAGGGCGACCCGTCGTTCGACGAAGGCGCGCACGCCGCGATCTATGCCTACAGCGGCGGCATCCCGCGCAAGGTCAACACGCTGATGGACCGCGTGCTGCTGATGGGCTTCCTGGAAGAGATGCACGCGTTCACCGAACAGGACATCAACACGGTCGTGAAGGACATCAGCGAGGAATTCGAGGTACCCGATCCCGTCGGTACGCCGGCCGCGGACGCGCTGCCCGGATATGCGTCCGAATCCGCGTCCGAGTCCGATCTGGACGCGGCGTACCGGACCGGCCTGCGCACCATCGACCAGCGCACCGGCGAGCGCCGCGCCAGCAGCGTCGAGGTGCTGGACGAGCGCATGATGCGCCTGGAGAAGTCGATCGTATCCGTGCTGTCGATCCTGAAGAAGATCGTCGCCACGCCCCAGGGGGCGGTAACCCAGCCTATGGATAACCAGGAATGAACATGATCGAACTCGTCCCGCGGCCCGCACCGGCCCCGGGACAACGCATCCGCAATGCGATGACCTGCGACGTCGAGGATTACTTCCAGGTCTCCGCATTCGCACCCTACATCGATCGCTCCAGCTGGCCGAGCCGCGAATGCCGCGTCGAAGCCAACATGGAGCGCATCCTGTCCCTGTTCGAGCGCCATGGCGTGCGCGCGACCTTCTTCACCCTGGGCTGGATCGCCGAGCGCTATCCGCAGGTCGTGAAAAGGATCGTCGCCGCCGGCCACGAACTGGCCAGCCACGGTTACGGCCACCTGCGTGCGTCGGACCAGACCCGCGCCGAATTCGCCAACGACATCCGCTCCGCGAAAGCGCTGCTGGAGGACATCGGCGGCCAGGCCGTGCTGGGCTACCGCGCGCCCAGCTTCTCGATCGGCCGCGACAACCTGTGGGCGCTGGACGAGCTGCTCGAAGCGGGCTACCGCTACAGCTCGAGCATCTACCCGGTCGTGCACGACCACTACGGCATGCCGGAAGCGCCGCGCTTCGCGTTCTACCCGAACGGCACCGACGGCCTGCTGGAAATCCCGATCACGACCGTGCAGATGATGGGCCGCAACCTGCCGGCCGGCGGCGGCGGCTATTTCCGCCTGCTGCCCTATGCGCTGTCGCGCTGGATGATGGCCAAGGTCAACCGCGAGGATGGCCAGCCCGCCCTGTTTTATTTTCACCCGTGGGAAATCGACGCCGGCCAGCCGCGCCCCGCAGGCCTCGGCGCCAAGGCGCGCTTCCGCCACTACATCAACATCGACCGGATGGAAGGCCGCATCGAAGCCCTCGCGCGTGATTTCGCGTGGGACCGGATGGACCACATCTTCCTGAATCGCCCATGAACTCGATCATCGAAGCCGCTGCCGCCAGACGCGCGGGCACGGCACACGCGCCCATGCCAGCCGCGTCCCCCCTCACGCTGCACCTGCTGCAGCCCCAAGAATACAGCCGCTGGGACGCCTTCGTGCGCGCCTGCCCGGACGCCACCTTCTTCCACCTGTCCGGCTGGCAGAAGGTCATCGAAAGCTCGTTCGGCATCAAGACCTGGTTCTACTACGTCGAGCAGGACGGCCAGATCCTGGGCGTGCTGCCGCTCGCCGAAATCAAGAGCCGCCTGTTCGGCCACTCGCTCGGCGCGATGCCGTTCTGCGTGTACGGCGGGCCCGCCGCGACGGACGACGCCGCACGCGCCATGCTCGACCAGGCCGCGCACGAACTCGCGCAGCAGCTCGGCGTGGGCCACCTGGAATACCGCGGCATGCAGCGCTTCCACCCGGACGACCCGGCCTGGCACACGAAGGAACTGTACGTCACCTTCCGCAAGGAGATCAGCGGCGACGACGAGGCCAACATGAACGCCATCCCGCGCAAGCAGCGCGCGATGGTCCGCAAGGGCATCAAGCTGGGCCTGCGCGGCGAAGTCGACAACAACGTCGACCGCATGTTCGACGCCTATGCGCACAGCGTGCACCGCCTGGGCACGCCGGTGTTCCCGAAAAAATACTTCGCCATGCTGCAGGACGTCTTCGGCGACGAGTGCGAGGTGCGCACCATCGTCACGGAAGACAACCGCCTCGTGGCCGCCGTGCTGTCGTTCTTCTGGCGTGAGGAAGTCGTGCCCTACTACGGCGGCGGCATGGACCTCGCGCGCGAAGTGGCCGGCAACGACTTCATGTACTGGAACCTGATGCAGGCGGCGGCCGCGCGCGGCTGCCGGCTGTTCGACTTCGGCCGCAGCAAGCTGGGCACCGGCGCCTACGACTTCAAGAAGAACTGGGGCTTCACGGCGGAACACCTGCCGTACGAGTACAAGCTGTACGGCGCGACCGCGCTGCCGGACAACAACCCGCTGAACCCGAAATACCAGCTGTTCATCAAGATGTGGAAGAAGCTGCCGCTGCCGCTCGCAAACTTCATGGGGCCTTACATCGTCCGCAACCTGGGGTGATGAGGAAAACATCGTGAAAGACCTGCTGCTGCTGATCCACCGGATCCCGTATCCGCCCAACAAGGGCGACAAGATCCGCTCGTACCACCTGCTCAAGCACCTGGCCCGGCACTACCGCGTGCACCTGGCCACCTTCGTGGACGACCCCGACGACTGGCAGTACGTGCCGCACGTCGAAGCGCTGTGCGCCAGCAGCCATTTCGCGGGCATGAAGCCGCTGGTGGCGCGCCTGCGCAGCCTGCAGGCGCTCGTGAAGAACCGCTCGCTCTCGCTCGAATACTACCGCGACGCCTCGCTCGCGCGCTGGGTGGACGACACGGTGGCGAAACATAAGATCGAGCGCGTGCTCGTGTTCTCGTCGGCGATGGCGCAGTACGCCGACCCTTACCGCTCGGCGCGGCGCGTCGTCGACTTCTGCGACGTCGACTCGGACAAGTGGCGCCAATACGCCGACCAGAAATCGTGGCCGATGAACTGGCTGTACCGCTACGAGGCGCGCCAGCTGCTCGCGTACGAGCGCCGCGTCGCACGCGAATACGACGCGTCGCTGTTCGTCTCGGCGCCGGAAGCGGATCTGTTCCGCCAGTTGGCGCCGGAAAGCACGGCCAAGATCGGCCACTTCAACAACGGCGTCGATACCGATTACTTCTCGCCCGACCAGCCGCATGCGGACCCGTACCCGGCGGGCGAGCGCGCCCTCGTGTTCACGGGCGCGATGGATTATTGGCCGAACGTCGATGCCGTGCAATGGTTCGCGGCCGACGTGTTCCCGGCGCTGCGCGAACGCTTCGCCAACCTGAAGTTCTACATCGTCGGCGCCCGGCCGGCGCCGGCCGTGCAGGAACTGGCCAGGCTGCCGGGGGTGGTCGTGACGGGCACCGTGCCGGACGTGCGGCCGTACATCGCGCACGCCGCCGTGTCGGTGGCGCCGCTGCGCATCGCGCGCGGCATCCAGAACAAGGTATTGGAAGCGATGGCGATGGCGACGCCGGTGGTCGTGTCGCCGCAGGCGCTGGAAGGCATCGACGCCGTGCCGGGCAGCGAACTGGTGCTGGCCGAGGATGCCGGCGCGTTCGTCGACACCGTGAGCACGCTGCTGGCCGGCCAGGACAGCGCCGCCGCCGCGATCGGCGCGGCGGCGCGCGCCAAGGTCCAGCGCCGCTACAGTTGGTCCAGCAACCTGGCCTGCATAGGGGAGAGCCTCGAATGTTCCTGAAACCGCCGCCCGGCGTGGTCAACGCCCCTGCCGCTCCCATCTCGCGCCAGGGTACGGCGCTGATCGCGCTCGCGCTGCTCGCGCCGTTCCTGCTGTACCTCGGCACGGTACGCTCGATCGTCTCGATCTGGAACAGCTCCGAAACCTTCGCGCACGGCTACGTGATCCTGCCGATCAGCCTGTGGCTCGTGTGGCGCCGGCGCGAGAATTTCAGCCTGTACCCGCCGAAGCCGTGGCCGCCTGCGCTGATGCTGCTGGCCGTCCTGGGTGCCGGCTGGCTCGCGGCGCAGCTGGGCGAGGTGCAGGTCGTATCGCAGTACACGTTCGTCGCGATGTTCCCCGTCGCCGCGCTGGCGCTGTTCGGCCCGCGCCTGGCCGGCTCGCTCATGTTTCCGCTGCTGTTCCTGCTGTTCGCCGTGCCGTTCGGCGAGATCTTCGTCGCCCCGCTGATCCAGTTCACGGCCGATTTCACCGTGTGGGCCGTGCGCGCGACCGGCATCCCCGTGCTGCGCAGCGGCACCCGTTTCGAGCTGCCGACCGGGAACTGGTCGGTGGTCGAGGCCTGCAGCGGCGTGCGCTACCTGATCTCGTCGATCACGCTGGGCTGCCTGTACGCCTACCTGACCTACCGTTCGGCCTTCCGCCGCGCCCTGTTCATCGGCCTGTCGGTCGTCGTGCCCATCATCGCCAATGGCCTGCGCGCCTACATGATCGTGATGATCGGCCACCTGTCCGGCATGGAGCTGGCGACGGGCGTCGACCACATCATCTACGGCTGGCTGTTCTTCGGCCTCGTGATGTTCGTCATGTTCTGGAT
>NZ_JBFUDR010000177.1:0-12785 GCF_056404615.1 Massilia sp. P2_C2
GCCCTGCGCCATCGCCGTGCCATGGCGGCGAGTATGCTCGGTCCGGGACTCGCGACGCCGATCACGAAGGCGGTGTAGGCAAGCAGCGCATTGGCGCCGCCGAGATGGGGTAGGAGCGTGCTGTCTCGTTTACCTGATAGGGGTAAGCAAGACCGGGGTTCCAAAAGCTTCGAGCCTGGCGTTCGAACGTTCGAAATAAGCCGACCAGAATTGCTGGAGTGAGCTCATCGTTTTCGTGTCGCGATACTGTGCCGCCTTGCCCGGTCCGGATGGCTGCTGGATCAGACCCGCCCCCATGACGTAGACCGAAGCGCCGCCGAAGTCGCCGAACAGTTTTGCGGTCTCGACTTTCTTGAGTTCGGCGGTCGGGTCGATGTTGCGCACACCCCTGTTTTGATAAAAGCTGGATACCGTCGAATTTTCCAGCATATCCGAGACGAGCAGCACGGTACGTATCGGTGCCTTGGTATCCTTGACGACCTTGGACAGCGCAAACAGGGTGCCATCGATATCGGACTTGGCCAGATCGAACGTACTCGCGGCTAGAATTTTTCCGATCGCATTACGTGTCAACGTCAAGCCGTATTGCACCTGACCGTTCATGCAGGCGTCGAATGTCTTCAGTTTCGGGACGCTGATCGAGTCGCGCGTGCCGGCGGGAATTGGCGCTTCGAGCGTGCCGGATGCAACCACGTCAAGATATCGGCCCTGAGAATAGGCCGAAAATCGATAGATCGACACGTCGATGCCCGGCTTGATGATCGGCTTGACGAGATCCCACAGCGAGCGTTTCAGCTCGTCGTCGAGAACGACGGTTTCGTCCAGAACGATGAAGAGTGCGCGTTGCGCGGGGGAGGATTGGGTATCCAACTTCCCCGCCACGTAGCAGCTCGGGATCTGGTTGATCGGCGCGGCAGCGGCACTCGCACTGCCGAAGAGCGCGATCGCGGGCACCAGGAACGAGAATAACTTGAGCATCGCGACCTCAGAGTAGTTCGTCCAGTTCCTTGTCGAGAGCGGCCGAGCGCTCGGCATTGCGACGCGTTTCCTCATCCCGCATCCGCGCTTCCTTGCGCGCCTTCAGTGCCGGAAGCACGGCTGCACGCTGCGTTTCGCTCAATGCCATCAGATAACGCTTGGCCCCTTCCTTGTCGTCGCCGAATGCTTCGACTCGCGCGACGGCAGCGTCGACCGATGACGCATCTTCATGGCGCTGCACGGCTCGCGCTTCCTGCGCCGCTTGCTTGTGTTCGACCTGGCTGACGTGGCGTTCGAGCAAGAAATTCTCGAACGTGTTTTTCAGCCCGAGGCCGACGTTGCCATTCTTTTCTGCCAGGCGTTGTTGCAAATTGCTGAGCTTCGCCTCGGCGGTTGCCAGGATCGGGCTGAAATAACGGGTATAGTCGTCGAACGTCGAGAATCCGAGTGTGCTCTTGTATGCATCCTTGCTGTTCTTGCCGGCGAATCCCCATTTATAGCCAGCGATGATGCCGACAATCTGCGTGACAACGAAAATAAACGCAAGCATCAGGAAGGCCGACAGGCCTTCCACAGTCGACGAGTTGTTGATATCGGCTTTCGCCTTGGCGTCGGCAGCGGCTTGCGGCGCCGTGATTTCAGCCGGTAATTTCTCATCGCTTGCGAAGGGATTACCTTCGCTCGGTCCCTGCGCCTGTACGCTCGACGCCTGGATGGTTTCGCGGCCGAGTTCCGCCTCGAGGTGCTTGACGCGCATGACGGTAGATGCAATCGCGATCACGATGATGGCCGCCACGGCGATCCAGACGACGGTATACGATCCGTCGCTGCCGACGCGATTGATGCATTGGGTGTAATACGGCTGGCCGTCGTCGACGTGCTGATCGTCTTTCAGCGTGATGTTGTGGCTGCGCAGCGGTCCTGCCTGGCCATCGTCCCGCCATTCTTTCTGGCAGCTGCGGACCAGATTAGTGCGAAATAGTTGATGACCCGCATTATGAGTCAGGAAGCCGAGCACCATGCAGAGCACCAGGACGATGGCTCCCATCAGAAGGACACGTGTGTTCTCGCTTCCCTCCATTGCCATCCAGCTTCCAAGCAGATAGGAAAAGCCCAGGCCTTCGGCGATGATCAGTGTGCCCAACACGAGAAACAGCCAGCCGGGAGTCGGAGAACGTCCGGTGTCGTTGGCCTTCGCCAGATAATCGATCCGCTTGTTGAATTCCTCTTCACTGCTCAGGTGGACGAAGCGCTTGTAGTCATTGCACAGTGTACGCTCTGAATTGGTCCAGCTCTTGTCCTTGGCATAGCGGGAAGAATCCTTGGCGAGGCGGGAGATTTTTCCCAGGATGGGAAACGAGTACCAAAAGTTGAGCCACCACAGGTCGATTCGGAATTTGAAAGTGGCATAGATCGCGACGAACAATGCCAGCGCAAGCATGGAATCGATCGCCGCCAGGTTATGACTGATGAATTCGGACATGTTGAAAATTCCTCTGTGTTTTATTTAACGGTCCTCGGATTGAAGGCTGCAACCATCGTCGTGCTGCCGGTCCGGTAATACAGATTCGAATTGGCGGCCTGGTTGGCTTGATTGCGCGGAAGCACGAGATCCATGCATTGGATGGGGCCGTTTACGAAAACACGGTAAAGAAGACCATGTTCGCCCTGGTAAGTGTTGACGTGAGCCATGGTGCTGAAATCGGCTTTCGAAGCCTGATTCGTTTTGCCATGTGACGCCTTGTAGATCAGCACGGTGGGGTTGCGGGCCGGCGCCGCGCCGTCGCGCAAAACGGCCACATGGGTAAGCGCAACGAGGTTGCCGTTGACGGTATCGGTCCACGAGGTGTCGTACAGATTCGGCAAATATTCCGACACATGGTATTCACGGTTTCCCTGCAATTCCTTGACTGCGTTTGCATACCGGGGGCGGTCTTCGGTACAACTGCGGTTAACCGGCACGTCGGCCGCGATGGCAGATGGAATGAAGCTGAACCCGCCCTTCGATGCCAATGGACGTCCGATGTCGATTGAGACAGGTTTTTGCGGCGCCGGGATGCCACCGAAATCGTAGCCGTACTCTGTTTCCGTTTTGGCCACCGGGACCGTTTGTGTAGCGGTCGGCGTGGTTGTGATGACGGGCGAAGACGGTCCCTTCGCGCGCGCGCTTGCGGGGCGTGGCTGATGCGTCATCGTGGAATTGTTTTTGTTGCCCGAGGAGATCGTGGTCGAGACGCTGGATTGTGGCGACCGGTCGATTGCATCCATGTGCGTCGCCATATCACTGACCCGATAAAAACTCGTGTTCGCGACCCGGTTGGCCAAATATTTCTGAAAAGCCTGTTCGTCCGGCAGGTCGACGATCTCGACCCTACGGTTTCGCGTACGCCCGTTCTCGGTGCGGTTATCCGCGATTGGCTGGGTTTCGCCGCTACCCTGGTAAAATACTTGTGAGTCGGGTACGCCGGCCTCGGCAAACAGGCGAGCTACGTTGCGGGCGCGTTGTTCGGACAGATCGGCATTCAGGCGCGAACTGCCGGTATCGTCCGTGTGGCCGACGATGAGTATGCGCTTGCGGCGCAGCCCCTGTATCGCTCTTGCCTGGTCGGCGCTTGCGTCTTGTGGCAATGCATTGTTGTCGAAGACAACCGCGTATTGCTTCGCAATCTCACGAAAATAGCCGTCCGCTTCGGGCGAAAGTACGTCGGACCCGGTGCGGAATTGCGTGCTTAGCGCGGCATTGCCAAGGGTATCGCCGCCTGACGTATCGACGAAGGACTGGTTGTCCACGCGATCCTGGATTGACACACTCATGCCGACCGGGTTGTTGGCGCCGGCGCCCTGTACTCCTGGCGCAGTCTCGTCGGTACCAGCGGGTAAGGAGATATCCGTCATCGAAACGGTCAGATTATTTTTCTGCGCAATTTTGGAAACCTCACATTTGCGCCGGTCGAGCTCGGACCCGAGGTAATTGCCGAGAGCAAGACCGCCGAGCACACCTGCAACCGTAGCCGCTTTTCGGCCACTGCCTTTGCCGACCTTGTTTCCCAGGAAACCTCCGACCAGTGCCCCGATGACGGCGCCTGCGATCTGTCCTTGGTTGCTGGCGCAGGGATCCGCCCCGTCGGTCTGGAATTGTGCAGGGTCGGGTGCTGCATGGGCTTGCAAGGAAAAACTACTGATCAGCAAGGCGATAAGCGGCCGCTTAAAGAAAGGCGAAATCATCACAGTGGCTTTGAAACTCGATTTGTCGGTGTGCCCGGATTTGTCCAGGCAGGAGAAACGAAGCGTATTCTTGATTGCAGAATAGAAATTAATGTGCTCAATACGCCAACATCCTGTAATGATAACCCAGCTATTTATAACTTTCCACCTGGAAATTTTATTTATTGAAGAAATTGTGGGTCAGACCTGTCAAATTTTCGCCGGCAGACATAATCCGTGATATTTATTGATAATTTATATTCTAGTGTGATGTGATTAATCACGGCATTCAGTTGCCGCCGAGATGCTAGAGGCAGCGGCTTGAATAAACAATTCAAATTCATTCGATGGCAATGTCGGGGCATCCATAGAGAGGGCACCGGTATTTCGCAATGGCGGGCAACGCTGTCGTAAAGGGCAGGCGGATACAAGACATTCCCCCCAAGCGGGCATCAGAATGAAGGCGGTCAAGTCCGACCGTTAATCACTGAGGAGCCTCGATGAACGCAACCACCCCGCTCGAAAAGAAAGTCGTCAACCACGGTGTCGCGTGGGAAGACATCTACGGCTATTGCCAAGCCGTGCAGGTCAAGGACGTCATCTATGTCTCCGGCCAGCTCGCGCACGACGGGGAAGGCGCACTGGTCGCGCCGACCCCGCTCGACGCGCACAGCAAGCCCACCGACTTTGCGAACATGGAACAGCAGATGCTCCAGACCTACCCCCGCAACGCCGTGGCCCTGCTGGCCGGGTTCGGCGCGACCTTGGACGACGTCGTCGAAGAGACGTTGTACGTGCTGGACGTGGACGCGGCATTCGCCGTGGCCGGCAAGGTCAGGAAAGAGATGTACGGTGTCGAACGCCCGCAGGTTGCCAGCAACCTGATCGGCATGTCGCGGCTCGTTTTCCCGGCACAACTCATCGAGATCACATTCCGTGCGGTCGTGAGATGAGCCAGTGAAAGATCAGGCGTCCGCCGGCGCGGGCGTCTTGTCCTTGTACTCGCACAAATCGTTGATGATGCAGTTCCAGCACTTGGGCTTGCGCGCCACGCACGTGTAGCGGCCGTGCAGGATCAGCCAGTGGTGCGCGTCGTGCAGGAAGTCCTTCGGCACGAATTTCAGCAGCTTGCGCTCCACCTCGTCGACGTTCTTGCCCGGTGCGATCTTCGTGCGGTTCGCCACGCGGAAGATGTGTGTGTCGACGGCCATCGTCGGTTCGCCGAACGCCGTGTTCAGCACGACGTTCGCCGTCTTGCGGCCCACGCCGGGCAGCGCTTCCAGCGCCTCGCGCGAGCGGGGCACTTCGCCGCCGTACTGGTTCACGAGGATCTCGCAGGTGGCGATGACGTTCTTCGCCTTGTTGTTGTACAGGCCGATCGTCGAGATATAGGTCTTGAGTTCGTCCAGGCCCAGGTCGAGGATCGCCTGCGGCGTATTCGCCACCGGATACAGCCGGCGCGTGGCCTTGTTGACGCCGACGTCCGTCGACTGCGCGGACAGCAGCACGGCGATCAGCAGTTCGAACGGCGTCGTGTATTCGAGTTCGGTGGTGGGTGTCGGGTTGGCGTTGCGAAAGCGCGTGAAGATCTCGAGGCGTTTGGCGGGATTCATCGATGCTTATTGTTTGTTGTCCTGGGCGGCTTTCTGTTTCGCGCGCTCGATGGCGGCGGCGATGATCGCGCGCTTGCGTTCTTTTTCCGCCAGCTCTTCCGCCGTATTCGTTTGCTCGGCCGTCACGGCACGCATCTTTTCGAGGGCCTTCGCGGCCAGGCGCGCGTCGTTTTCTTCCTTCTCGCGGCGCAGGCGTTCGGTGCGGAAGTCGTGGCGGGCGCGCGCGGCGTCGGCCTGCTCCTGCGACCACGCGGCCCAGCCGGTCGGCTCGCTGGCCGGGTCGTCGGTGCGGGGGATCATCGCGATGCAGTCGACGGGGCAGGGCGCCACGCACAGGTCGCAGCCCGTGCACAGGCTGGGCAGGATCGTGTGCATCTGCTTGGCGGCGCCGAGGATCGCGTCGACGGGGCAGGCCTGGATGCACAGGGTGCAGCCGATGCACAGGTTCTCGTCGATGAAGGCGACGGGGCGCGGACGCTCCACGCCATTCGCGGGATTGATCGGGATGACGGGCCGGCCGGTGATGCTCGCCAGCCGCACGACGCCTTCCAGGCCGCCGGGCGGGCACTGGTTGATCTCCGCCTCGCCGCGCGCGATCGCCTCCGCGTACGGGCGGCAGGCGGGATAGCCGCACTTGGTGCACTGGGTCTGCGGCAGCAGGTCTTCGATCTGGTCGGCGAGCGTCTTGGTCACGGCGATACAACTTCGGAACTGGATAAACCGTCATTATCCGCTAAAAGTCCGGTCGCGGAGAAATCCCCCTGGCCGGGGGCGGGGCTTGCGATGCCGCTGGTCAATCCGATCCGGGCGCATGCGTGGTGCACCGTACGGAGTGCGCGCCGGGCCCTATCACGATCCCCACCGCGACGGATGCCTGCCGGCGCGCTACCGCAGCGACCAGTACGTCGCGATCGACTGGCGCGAACACCATTTGCGCCCGCCGCCGAAGGGCTAGCCATCAGCGTCATTGCCAACCTCATCATCAGTCACTGCATCCGCGGGCTGCCTTGACGGCGGCCCCGGCAGGTGGTTCACCGGGCCGTTCCCGCCAGCGCGGGAGCGGCCTTTTGCGTCTTGAGCGCGACAGCCATCTGCTCTAGACTTGTCGCCTCATCAATCGAAGAAAGGAGGGCATCGTGAACCATGTATTCCTGCCGAGCGCCATGCAGGCAAGCGCGGCCCGACTTCCTTCCCGTCGATTGCGTGAAGGTCGCTCGGTGGGCCATCCACCCTCTCATTATCGATTCTGCGACTTTCATGCAAACGATTCCAATCATCTATTTCCCCGGGCTGTGTGCCGACGCCCTGAGCTTTTATCGTGACACACTGCGCGCTGAGGTGCTGTTCCAGCTGACGGCGCAGCCCGGAGGCCAGCCGCAGTTCGTGCCGCCCGGCAGTCCCGGCAAGATCATCCGCGCGGGCCTGCGCATCGGCGAGTCCATCGTCTACCTGTCCGAGGGGCACCACCCAGGCGCGCCTGAATTTGCGGGATTTTCGCTGAGCCTGCACGTCGCGGACGCGGACGAGGCGGCCCGCGTGCTGCAGGCGCTGGGCGAGGGCGGCGACATCCGTGTCCCGTTGCGCGCGACGACATGGGCCGATTGCTTCGGCGCCGTCGTCGATCGTCATGGCGTGCACTGGACGATCGAGGCGGGCACTCGGCACATTGCTGCCTGATGCTTTACACTGGACCGATGTATAACCAATCTTGCATCCAATGTCATCGGTCCCGCTGAACCTGTCCCGCCGCCTGCGCGCGGCGGGCATCCTGTCCATCCTGCTTGCCGCGGCCTCCGCGCCATCCGCGTTTGCTGCGGAAGACGCGCGTACGCGCGACGAAGTCGTCCACCTGCTCGATTACCTCGGCCACTCCGGCTGCCAGTTCAACCGCAATGGCACGTGGTACGACGCGCAGAAGGCGCGTGCCCACCTGGAAGAAAAATACGCCTATTTGCAAAAACGCGACATGGTGCCCAATGCGCAGGCGTTCATCGAGCGCGCGGCGTCGACGAGCAGCATGAGCGGCAAGCCCTACGAGGTGCGCTGCGGGACCGCGCAGGCGGTGCCGAGCGGACGCTGGCTCGGCGACGAGTTGCGGCGCTACCGGGCCGCGCACGCTGGCGCCAGATAAAAAAATGCCGCGGGCCAGGCCGCGGCATCGTTCGCGTCGCGCTCGTGCGAGCGGATCAGGCGTTCTTGCGAATGAACTCGCCGATCATCGGGCAGATGATCTCGCGCCAGCGGCGGCCGGAGAAGATGCCGTAGTGGCCGCAGTTCGGCGCCGTGAACAGCTTCTGCTTCTCGGCCGGGATGCTGCTGCACAGGTCGTGCGCCGCATGGGTCTGGCCGGCGCCGGAGATATCGTCCAGTTCGCCTTCGATGGTGAACAGCGCGACATCCTTGATGTCCTGCGGACGCACGAGCTGGCCACCCACTTTCCACGTACCCTTGGGCAGGCGGTGTTCCTGGAACACGGTCTTGATCGTTTCCAGGTAGTACTCGGCCGGCATGTCGAGGACGGCGTTGTACTCGTCGTAGAACTTGCGGTGCGCTTCCGCCGAATCGTCGTCGCCGCGCACCAGGTGCTGGTAGAACTCGCGGTGGCTCTGGGCGTGGCGGCCCGGGTTCATGGCGATGAAGCCGGCGTGCTGCAGGAAGCCCGGATAGACCTTGCGGCCGAAGCCCGGGTAATTGCCCGGTACGGCATAGATCACGGTGTTCTCGAACCACGAGAATGGCTTTTCCTGCGCCAGGTCGTTGACGGCCGTCGGCGATTTGGTCGGGTCGATCGGGCCGCCCATCATGACCATGGACTTGGGCAGCTTCGGATCCTTGTTCGTCGCCATCAGCGAGATCGCGGCGAGCACGGGCACGGTCGGCTGGCACACGGAGATGACGTGCACGTCCGGGCCGAGGTGGCGGATGAAGTCCTGGACATAGTAGATATAGTCGTCCAGGTGGAATGGGCCGTCCGACATCGGCACCATGCGCGCGTCGACCCAGTCGGTGATGTAGACGTCCTGGTCCGGCAGCAGCGCACGCACGGTATCGCGCAGCAGCGTCGCATGGTGGCCCGACAGCGGGGCCACGACGAGCACTGTCGGTTGCTCGAGCGCGGCGAAGTCCGGCTCGCTCATGTCTTTCTTGAAGTGCAATAGTTTGCAGAACGGCTTGCTGACGACCGTTCGTTCCATGATGCCTACCGTCTGGCCGTTGACCATGGTCGAAGTCAGGCCGAAAGCAGGTTTCTCATAGTCCTTGCCGAGGCGGTACATCAACTCGTAGCCGGCAGCGATACGCTGCGCGAACGGGGTGTGCGCGAACGGCGAGACTGGATTCGAAAACAGTTTGGCAGAGGCATCGGCCCACTGCATCAGCGGGTTCAGGAAGGAGCGGTGCATCTCGTGCAGTTGGTAAAGCATAATTATTTCCTTCGTGACTCTGGGCGCAATTGCAAACGTTTGCGCTACGTATTGACCAATTATAGGCCTATTCGGCTTGGTGTGGGGCAACAACGGAGCCGCTGCAACAAAGTGTTGATACTGCGTTGCAGCATTTGTATCACACTTCCACAGGGGCGGTTCGTTAAGTGCACTACATAAGAAAAAAGCCCCGCTTGGGCGGGGCTTTTTCGTCGCAGCCGAGTTACGGAACGGCTCAGTCGAACACAGGCGTCTCGACGCCGAGGATCTTGTGCAGCTTCGGCGACGTCGTCGTGTACTGCATGTGGATCTTCTTGTCCGGGAAGATGTACGGCGCGGCGCCGAAGGCGGCCAGCGCGGCTTCGTGGAAGCCCGACAGGATCAGCTTCTTCTTGCCCGGGTAGGTGTTGATGTCGCCCACGGCGAAGATGCCCGGCACGTTGGTCTCGAATTTCTCGGTGTCCATGACCTTCAGCTGGCGGCGCTCGATGTCCAGGCCCCATTCGGCGATCGGGCCCAGCTTCGGCGACAGGCCGAAGAACACCATCAGCATGTCCAGCGGGACGCGGCGGGTCACGCCGTCGGCGCCGGTGACTTTCACTTCGGACAGCTGGCCATCCTTCTCATCGAAACCGGTGACCTGGCCGATGATCAGCTGCATCTCGTAGTCTTCGCACAGCTGCTTCATCTTGGCAACGGAAGCYGGCGCGGCGCGGAAGTCTTCGCGGCGGTGCACCAGCACGACGGATTCCGCCTTGCCGACGAAGTTCAGGGCCCAGTCCAGCGCGGAGTCGCCGCCGCCGCAGATGACCAGGTTCTTGCCTTCGAACAGGCTCGGATCCTTGACGCGGTAGAACAGCTGGCTGTTGTCGAACTTGTCGATGCCGTCGACCTTGATCGTGCGCGCCTGGAACGAGCCGACGCCGGCCGCGATAAAGATCGTCTTGGTGATGAAGCGGGTGCCGGTCGAGGTTTCGACGTTGAAGCGGTGGTCTTCACGGCGCTGGACGGTGGTGACTTCCTGGCCCAGGTGGAAGGTCGGCTCGAACGGCTCGATCTGCTTGAGCAGGTTGTCGGTCAGTTCCTGGCCGGTGCAGACGGGCACGGCCGGGATGTCGTAGATCGGCTTGTCCGGATACAGTTCCACGCACTGGCCGCCGACGGCCGGCAGCGAATCGATCACGTGGGCTTTGATCTCCAGCAGGCCCAGCTCGAACACCTGGAACAGGCCGACCGGGCCCGCACCGATAATCACGGCATCGGCTTCGATGGCGCCGGCAAAGGAGCTGTTGGGAGCGATGGTGCCCACTTCGGGCGTGGCGCTGATAGTCATGCTGATATCCTGTGTGAAGGGATCGCGCCAAACCTACTGCGCGTTGCAGAAGCGGCGGCGCTTCTCGCACTGCCATGCACTGCATGCCAGTGCCTTCTGCTGCCGCTCGCTACGGTTTTGCGCGACCCTGATACTGCGTTGGGTCTAAAAATGATTAGCGGGCCAGCTGGTCCAGCTTGTTCTTGACGTCTTTCCACTCTTCCGCGTCGGGCAGGGCGGGCTTGGTCTTGGTGATCGACGGCCAGTTGCGTGCCAGCTCGACGTTGAGCTTGATGAATTGCTGCTGGTCCGACGGCACGTCTTCTTCCGCATAGATCGCGTTGACCGGGCACTCCGCCACGCACACGGCGCAGTCGATGCACTCGTCCGGGTCAATGGCGAGGAAATTCGGGCCTTCCCGGAAACAATCTACCGGGCATACATCCACGCAATCGGTATAGCGACAACGGATGCACGATTCGGTGACAACGTGGGTCATAACAGTCCTATCAGTGAGTGGAAGCGGCGGCGTGTGGCACGTCGAAAAACCTACTGCGCGTTGCACTGCCGTCCTGCGATGCTCGCTGTACTACTCGTACAGCTGCGCTTCTCGGACGGCATTGCGGCCGCTCGCGACGGTTTTTCGAGGTGCCCTTTACACAGAGAGCGTTCGCCGGACGCGGCAAAGCACTGTATTTTAGGGCAATTCTGCTTCTACGACAAATCAGGCTTATACACAATACACATAAGCAAATGTGTTCGGGGTCGCCGCGCCGCCCGGGCGGATGACCCTGTCCGGACTCCCCGGGCAGGGGCACGGCACCCGGCGGTGGCGGCTTCAGGCGGCAGGCGGGACGGGCCGCGCGGCGGCGTCGGACGTGCGTTCCGGCGCGGGCAGGTYGACCCTGGCCGTC
Source organism: Massilia sp. P2_C2 (assembly GCF_056404615.1). Taxonomy (NCBI): domain Bacteria; kingdom Pseudomonadati; phylum Pseudomonadota; class Betaproteobacteria; order Burkholderiales; family Oxalobacteraceae; genus Massilia; species Massilia sp. P2_C2. The sequence continues at coordinate 11,444 of NZ_JBFUDR010000177.1, forward strand.
GTCGCGATGACGCCATCGGCCACCGCGACGGTCGTCAGCGTCACGCCGGCCGCGGGCGTCTGCGTGGCCGGCGGCCGTTCGCCGGCCGGGCCGAGCCGGCCGTGTGCGGCGCACCAGCGGGCCAGCGCATCCGCTTCCTGTTGCAGCACCCGTTCCACGTCGTAATACTCGGCCAGATTCATTGTGCCGCAGCAGGCGCGCCGATCCTGGCGCGCGCCGGGCGCGTCGGTCACGAGTGGTGCCAGGCGCAGGCCGGCCTGGTGGTCGCCTGCAGGCGCGGCCGGCACGGCGAGCACCTCGCGCTGGGCAAAGCGGTCGCGGATGGCACTGATGACGGCCTGCTGCTTGCCGTCCTCGAGCGCGAGGCGCAGCATCTCGTTGGCCACGTCGGCGAAGGAGGCGGCCGTGTCGGGGGCGGCGATCAGCGCGCGCAGCACGAGGCCGCGCAGCCAGCCGGCGACCCGGTGCAACACGCTCGCGCAATCCTCCAGCGCGGGATCGCGCTCGAGGGCGAACACGTCGGCCAGGATGTCGTAGACGGCACCCGTGAATACCTGCGAGATCGCATGCACCTCGGTGCCGGCCTGCGACAGGGTCAGGTCGTTGTCGGCATTGCGCAGACCCGTCGTGCTGCCGAGGGCAAGGCCGAACTGCTCGGCGATGTCGGCCAGGAACGTCTTGTCGTGCAGGCGCGCCTTGGTCTGGGCGACGACGGCCTCGCACTGGTCGAGCTGGGACAGTGCGAGGAAGATCGCCGTCAGGTCGCCGAACGCCTCGTGCAGGCCGCCGGTCTGCGGCGGGTTGCCGGCCATCAGCCACTGCGGCTTGAGACCGTCCAGCACGGCGTGCCCCGTCTCGTGCGAGACGATGTCGAACGAACGGCATGTGTACACGCGCGCCGTTTCCCCGCTGGGCACGAAGTCGCCGAACTTCAGGCAGGCCTGCGCGCGGCTGTAATAGGCGTTCATCACGTTCGGCAGGCCATACGGCCAGACCCGCAGCGGCGACGTGTCCGCGCTGCTGTTCCACTGCCAGGGCAGGGGCATGTCGCTGCCCGCCGTCGACAGGGCGCGCTGGTACATCGTCAGCGTCTGGCGCACGACGGCGAACGTGTGGACGGCGTCGAACTGCGGGGTATCGGGCATCGTCACGAAGTCGCCGAAGGCGTTCGGTTCGACCGGCGGGATCCCCGGATCGCCCGACGCCAGCGCGACGCGGGCGTCGCGCGGCCCGGCCAGCACGACGCCGGGCAGGAACACCTTGCGCGTGCCGATCTCGTTCACGGACGGGTCCTGCTTCCACATCAGCACGCGCGCGCCGGACGCATAGGGCAGGGGTACGT
>NZ_JBFUDR010000178.1:0-12701 GCF_056404615.1 Massilia sp. P2_C2
GGGTCGTGCGCGGACCGGGCGGCAGCGAATTCGCGTGGAATTCCGTGCTCACCGAGCAGGATCGGCCGCACCGCCTGGCCTGGCGCAGCGAAGCCGGCGCCGACATCCCGCAGAGCGGCGCCATCCAGCTCGAACCGCATCGCGGCGGCACGCGCGTGACCGTGCGCATGTCCTACACGCCGCCGGCGGGCGTCCTCGGCCACGGCCTCGCCTCGCTGCTCGGGTCCGATCCGAAAACCCAGATGGACGATGACCTGGCGCGCATGAAAGCCTTCATCGAACGCGGGGCCGTGCCGCGCGACGCCGCGCGGCCGCGTTCCGGCAGCCGCTGGCTGCATTGAGGCGGTCATGGCGACGCCGCATGCGATCGCTGCCATCCGCGCCGCCGCCCGCCCRCTGACGGGCGGCGCGCGCGACTACGATGCCCTCCTCGACCTCGTCGGCGATGCCCGTTTCGTCCTGCTGGGCGAGGCGACGCACGGCACCCACGAGTTCTACGAGGAACGGGCCCGCATCACCCGGCGCCTGGTCGACGACAAGGGCTTCCACGCCGTCGCCGTCGAAGCCGACTGGCCGGACGCCTACCGCGTCAACCGCTACGTGCGCGGCCGCGGCGACGACCGCGATGCGAACGCGGCACTTTCCGGCTTCCAGCGCTTCCCGAACTGGATGTGGCGCAACACCGACGTCACCGCCTTCGTCGACTGGCTGCGACACCACAATGCCCGCACGTCCGGCCCGCAGGTCGGCTTCTACGGCCTCGACCTGTACAGCCTGTTCACGTCGATCGAGGAAGTGCTGCGCTACCTCGAGGAGGTCGACCCGGGCGCCGCCAGGCAGGCGCGGGAACGCTATGCCTGCTTCGACCATTACCACGAGGACAGCCAGCACTATGGTTATACGGCGAGCCTCGACCTGTCGGCGTCCTGCGAGGAAGGCGTGCTGGAACAGTTGCGCCAGCTACAGCAGCGCGCCAGCGACTACATGTACCGGGACGGCGACGAGGAAGCGTTCTTCTATGCCCAGCAGAATGCCCGCCTCGTCAAGAATGCCGAGGAATACTACCGGACGATGTTCCGCGGCCGCGTGTCTTCCTGGAACCTGCGTGACAGTCATATGGCCGAGACACTGGACGCGCTCGCCAAACACCTGTCGAAGGATGGCGAGCCGGAGAAGATCGTCGTCTGGGAACACAACTCCCACATCGGCGACGCGCGCGCGACGGAGATGGGCGAGATGGGCGAGTGGAACGTCGGCGAACTGGCCCGCAAGGAATACGATGGCCAGACCCGGCTGATCGGCTTTTCCACGTACGACGGCTTCGTGACCGCCGCGTCCGAATGGGATGCGCCGGCCGAGCACAAGCGCGTCCGTCCCGGGATGCCGGGCAGCTACGAAGCATTGCTGCACGAAACGGGCATCCCCCGCTTCCTGTTGCCGCTGCGCGAAGGCATTGACACCGACGGCGCGCGCGCCGCAATGCTGGAGCGCAAGCTGGAACGGGCGATCGGCGTCATCTACCTGCCGCGTACGGAACGCCACAGCCATTATTTCGCGGCCGAGATGGCGCGCCAGTTCGATGCCGTGATCCACATCGACCATACGACGGCCGTGCAGCCGCTGGATCCGGGCGGCGGCTGGCATGCGGAAGAGCCGCCGGAAACCTACCCGACCGGCATCTAGACCCGCCATTGTGTCTTAATAATGTCAAAAGGTGAAAATTAGCGAGATTGCAACCCGGTTCAGTCTTATAAAATGAACAAATATCATGCGTGTGCTGCGCGGCCTCTAGGGCTGCGCGCGGTATCGCGCGATCATCAACATTTTGTTCACCTATAAGCCTATGAAGCCAATCCGGGTCACGATCACCGCCGCCCTGCTCGTCGGCACCGCCGGCCTGCATGCGCAGGAAACCAGTTCCAAAGTCGAACATTGCGACCGTCCGCTCGGCACCATCGCGGTCAGCGAGGCGCAGAGCGCGAGCGCGTCCGCGCTGCAAGCCTACGGGCTGGGCTCGCCCGTGGCGCTGCTGCGCATCATGATCCAGCAATCGAACTGCTTCCAGCCGGTCGAACGGGGCGCCGCGCTCGCGAACCTGCAGCAGGAACGGGCGCTGGCCGCGGACGGCGAGATACTGGCCGGCAGCAACGTCGGCAAGGGCCAGTTGCAGGCCGCCGATTTCGTGATGACGCCGAACGTACAATTTACCGCCGGCGACACGGGCGGCATCGGCGGCGCGATCACGAATTTCGGCGGGCGCCTGCTGGGCGGCCTGGGCCGGATCGCGGGCGGCGTCGCCGGCAATGTGAAATTCCGGGAAGCGCAGACGAGCCTGCTGATCGCGGACGTCCGCTCCGGCATCCAGGTGGCGGCCGAAGAAGGCGTCGCCAGCAAGACCGACTTCGGCATCTCAGGCTGGAGCTGGGGCGGCGGCGATTATTCGCGCCTGGGCGGCTATACGAATACGCCGGAGGGCAAGATGGTCGCGGCCAGCCTGCTCGACAACTACAACCGCATCGTCGTCAAGATCCGCAATGAACCGACCCTCGTGCGCACCGGCAGCACGGCCGCCAGGGCGAATGCGCGCGCATCCACCCGCGAAGGCGTGCCCGTGGCGGCCGGCGCCAGCGTGTATGCACGCCTGGCAAGCGTCAAGGTGTACACGGAACCGCGCGCCGGCAGCAAGGTGATGGGCACGTTGAAGCGCGCCGAAGAAGCCATCGCCACCGGCGAGGAACGCGACGGTTTCGTCAGGATCGATGGCGAAAACGTGGCGGGCGGGTGGGTGCAGCGCACGCTGGTGGCGACGCAGCCGGCGGCGCAATGATGCTGGTGGCGACGCAGCCGGCGCCGCAATGTTCCGCGCCGGCACGCGGCGACGGCTCATGACACGTCCCGTTCCATTCCCCGCCGCGCGGACACCCCGTCCAGCGCCGCCTCCGCCGTATCACCCAAGCGCACCACGCAGCGGTTGCGCCCGTTGCGCTTGGCCGCGTACAGCGCGCCGTCGGCCCGGCCCAGCACCTCGTCCTGCGTGGGCAGCGGCCCCTCCGAGGCGGCGACGAGGGCAATGCCGACACTGGCCGTCACCGCCAGGTCGCCGGCGCCGGTCGCGAACGGTCGCAGGATCGCGCCCAGGATCTTCGCGCCGATCCGTTCCGCCTCGTCGTGCCCTTTCACGTCTTCCAGCAGGACGACGAATTCGTCGCCCGCCAGGCGGGCCGGCGTGTCGGTGGCGCGCACGCAGCCGGCCAGGCGCAGCGCGAATTCCTTGAGCACCTCGTCGCCGATGCCATGGCCCCATACGTCGTTGATGCCCTTGAAGTGGTCGATGTCCAGGTAGGCCAGGCCCAACACCTGGCGCTGGCGGCGCGCTCGCTCGAGCGCCTGGCCCAGCAGTTCGCCGAGCAGGCGGCGGTTGGCGATGCCCGTCAGGCTGTCGAACCGGGCCATCTGCACGAGCCGGCTTTCCGCCTCTTTCACGCGCGTCATGTCGTGCGCCAGCGCATACACGCCGCCGACACCCACGGCCAGGCGTCCCTGCGCCTGCACGTCCGGGACGAACGTCCATTCGAGGATGCGGTGCCGGCTCTGGGCCTGCAGGGATATCTCGAACGTGGTGCCGACGCCCTCGAACGCCTGGCGCAGGCGCGGGCGGGCCGCGTCGTACGCGGGCTTGCCCAATACCTCGGCCAGGTGCATGCCGGGCAGGCGCCCCGGCTCGAGGCCCAGCCACGTCTCGAACGTGGCATTGCCGAAGTCGAGGCGGTGGTTGCGGTCGATGTAGCAGATCAGGACCGGCAGGTTGTCGGCGATCATGCGCAGGCGTTGCTCGCTCGCGGCCTGGGCCAGTTCCGCCTGCTTGCGCTCGCTGATGTCCATCGCCAGCACGTAGAAACCGGCGATGCCCCCGTCCTCGTCGATATCGGGGATCGTGTCGATCATCTGGTGACGGGTGGTATCGTCGCTGCGCACGTCTTCGATGTGGCCCCGCTCGCCACGCAGCGCGGCGCGGATCTGCGGCTCCAGGCGGGTGTAGCCGGGCTCGCCCAGCGCCTCGCGCGCCGTGCGCCCGATCGCCCAGCCGGGCGGCGTGCCGAGCATGCGGTCGAAGCCGGCGTTGGTGAATTCGAAGCGCTCCTCGCGGTCGACGTAGGCGATCACGGCCGGCACATTGTCCGCGATCGCGCGCATGCGGGCGGCCGCGCGCGAGCGGGCGTGCACGAGGTCGTGGAACGCGCGCCCCAGGTCGCCGACCTCATCGTGCCGGGCGAGCGCCAGCACGTCGATGTCCTGGCCTTCGTGGCGCACGGCGGCCACGTTGCGGCGCAGCGCGTCCAGCGGCCGCAGGCCGCGCCGCACGAGCCACCATGACGCGACCGCCGCGATCAGCGCCAGCGCGCCCGCCGCGCCATACACCTTGCGGCGCACGCGCTCGAGCGGCGCGAACGCCTCCGCTTCCGGATAATGCGCGCCGAGGATCCAGCCGGTCGTCGCGAGGCGTTTATACGTGACGATGGCGGCGCCATCGCTGTCGCGGCCGTGCAGCCACCCCTCGAATCCATGCAGCGCGCGGGACAGGCCCGGCTGCGTGGCGGGTGGCTGCTCCTGGCGCGACATCGTGCGGTCCCGGACCGGATGGTCGATCTGCACGCCGTCGGCCGACATCAGGAACAGGTAACCCGTGTTGCCCGGTCGCATGGCGTCGACCTGGTGCAGGAAGCGTGCGTGCTGCAGGTCGATGCGGCCCGTAATCACGTAGACGATCTCGCCCTGGTCGTCGAACACGGGCGCCGTCACGAGCACCACCTTGGCGCCGGTCAGCCGGCTCTGGAACGGGTCGGACACAATGCCGCGCCCGCGCAGCAGCGTTTCCTCGAAATAAGGCCGGCCGACGGCCGTCAGCGGCTGCGCAGTCGGCATCGATACGCCCGACGCCACCATGTCGCCGGTGCGCGCAAACACGGCGATGTTGAAGAATTCGTCGGCGGCATCGGCCGTGCGCGCGGTGAGCCATTCCTGCAGGCGGCGCCGATCGCGGCGGGCGTCCGCCGGCATCGCGGCGGCCAGGGCGGCCATGTAGCGCAGGCGCGCTTCCAGCAGGTCGTCCAGGAACCCGGCGGCGCTGGACAGGGTGGCATACTGCTGCGCGCCCAGCACGGCGCGCAGGTCTTCCTCGGCCACGTCCAGGGCCAGCGGGCCGGCCATCAGCGTGGCGCCCAGCACCAGCATGCCGACGGCGCCGGCCAGGCGACTGCGCAGGGTGGTCGGAAAAGGGATCGGTGATCGCATCTTGGGTCGGGGTGCGCCTCGGGGCATCAGGCCGCACCAGTATCGCACACCGCTTGAGTTTCTACTAATACCTTGCAAAACAGAAGCAAAATAACAAAACCCTTGGTCTTGACGGGGCGGTTTGGTTTAGCATTGCAGGGATATGAGCAAATACACATTACACGTGAACGGCAAGGCCCAGGCCGTCGACGTCGAGGCGGATACCCCGCTGCTGTGGGCACTGCGCGATACCCTGGGCCTCGTCGGCACCAAGTACGGCTGCGGCGTCGGCGCCTGCGGGGCCTGCACCGTGCACGTGGACGGCCAGCCGGCGCGTGCCTGCCAGTTGCCGGTGAGTAGCGTGGGCAAGCGCCGCATCACCACCATCGAGGGACTGGACGCGCGCGCCATGCATCCGCTGCAGCAGGCTTGGCAGGAACTGGACGTGCCGCAGTGCGGCTATTGCCAGGCCGGCCAGATCATGACGGCGTGCGCCCTCCTGAAACAGCACCCGCGTCCCACCGACGCCCAGATCGACGACGCCATGGCGGGCAACCTGTGCCGCTGCGCGACCTATGTACGCATCCGCGCCGGCATCCAGCGCGCGGCGGACATCGCGGCCGACGGCAAGGGGAAGGCATGACGCGCGCGGCTGTCCCCTCCTCCTCGCGCCGCCGCTTCCTCGGCCAGTCCGCGGGCGTCGCCCTGCTGCTCGGCGTGCAGGCCGGCGGCGCCATCGCCGCACTGTCCGGCAACGGCGAGGCGGACGCCGCCGGCGACTTCGTCCCCAACGCCTTCATCCGCATCGGCACGGACGGCCGCGTCACGCTCGTCTCCAAGCAGCCGGAAATCGGCCAGGGCATCAAGACCTCGCTGCCGATGGTGCTGGCCGAGGAACTCGACGTCGACTGGAAGCAGGTCCGCGTCGTGCAGGGCGACCTGAACCCGATCTATGGCTCGCAGGGTGCCGGCGGCTCGACGTCGACGCCGACCAACTACGACAACTTCCACCGCCTCGGCGCCACGGCGCGCACCCTGCTCGTGCGCGCGGCCGCGCAGACGTGGAACGTGCCGGCGGCCGAATGCCGCACCGGGAACGGCGCCGTCGTGCATGGCGCCAGCGGCCGCACGCTGGGCTACGGCGCGCTCGTGCGCGCGGCCTCCGCCCTGCCCGTGCCGGACGCCAAGGACGTCGTGCTGAAGGATCCGGCCGCGTACCGCCTGCTCGGCAAGCGCGTGGGCGGCGTCGACAATGCCCTCGTCGTCAGCGGCCAGCCGCTGTTCGGCATCGATACGCGGCTGCCGGGCATGCTGTACGCGACGTACGTGAAATGCCCCGTGCTGGGCGGCCGCCCCGTCGACGCCAACCTGGACGTCGTCAGGCGCATGCCGGGCGTGAAGGCGGCGTTCATCGTCGAGGGCACGGAAGACCTGAACGGCCTGCGCCCCGGCGTGGCCATCGTCGCCGACTCGACGTGGAACGCCTTCCGCGCCCGCAAGAAGCTCTCGGTCACCTGGGACGAAGGCGAAGGCGCGCGCCACAGCTGGACGGGCTTCCTCGCCCAGGCCCAGCAGGCAAGCGGCCAGCCCGGCGCCGCCGTCATGCGCAAGGATGGCGACGTCGACGCCGCCCTCGCCGGGGCCGCGCGCACCGTCGAAGCGACCTACGTCTACCCGTTCATCTCGCACGCGAGCATGGAACCGCAGAACTGCACGGCGTGGTTCAAGCCGGCGGACGGCACGCTCGAACTGTGGGCGCCCACGCAGAATCCGGGCGCGGGCCAGGCGCTCATCGCCACCACCTTCAACATCCCGAAAGACAAGGTCACCCTGCACATCACACGCAGCGGCGGCGGTTTCGGCCGCCGGCTGTCGTCCGACTTCATCGTCGAGGCGACCGCGATCGCGCAAAAGGTCAGGGCACCGGTCAAGCTCACGTGGATGCGCGAGGACGATTTGCAGCACGACCACTTCCGCGCCGGCGGCTTCCACTTCCTGCGCGGCGGCGTCGATGGCGACGGCAGGCTCGTTGCGTGGCACGATCACTTCGTCACGTTCGCCAACCGCGTCGAGAAAAAGGAAAGCGACGGCGGCAGCGCGAGCGTGCTGCAGCCGGGCAGCGGCGGCAACCTGTCGGGCGACGAATTCCCCGGCCGCTGGGTCGCCAACTGCCTGATCGAACAGACGCCGCTCGAATGCCGCATCCCGATGGGACCATGGCGCGCGCCGGGCAGCAATGTGTTCGCGTGGGTATTCCACAGCTTCATCGACGAACTGGCCCATGCGGCCGGACGCGATCCCATGGCGTTCCGCCTGGAGCTCCTGGGCGACAAGGATCTCGTCGCGGGCACGGGCGAACGCGGCGTGCCGTACAACGTGGCGCGCATGCGCAACGTGCTCAAGGCCGCGGCCGACAAGTCCAACTGGGGCCGGCGCAAGTTCGTGCGCGGCCAGGGCGCGGGCGTCGCGTTCCACTTCAGCCACCGCGGCTATGTCGCACAGGTGGCCGAGGTGACGGTATCGAAGGAAGGCCGGCTGCACGTGGACCGCGTGGTCGTCGTGGCGGACATCGGTGCGCAGATCGTGAACCTGTCCGGCGCCGAGAACCAGGTGCAGGGGTCGGTGATCGACGGCCTGTCCACGCTGATGTACCCGGCGCTCGACATCGACAAGGGCCGCATCGTGCAGAGCAACTTCCACGACTATCCGCTGCTGCGCATGCCCGATACCCCGACGAAGATCGAGACGCACTTCCTCAAGACGGACTACCCCGTCACGGGCCTGGGCGAACCCGCGTTCCCGCCGCTCGCGCCGGCCGTCTGCAACGCCATCTTCGCCGCCACCGGCCAGCGCGTGCGCGAACTGCCGCTCGCAAAGGCGGACTTGTCCTGGAGTTGAGCGCATGACGGCGGCAGACCCGTCCGACCTGCTGGGACAGGCCGTGCGCCTGCACCAGCAGGGCCGGCTCGACCAGGCGCAAGCCTTGTACGGGCGCGTGCTGGCAGTGAATCCGCGCCAGTTCGACGCCCTGCACCTGCTGGGTGTGATCGAACGCCAGCGCGGCAATCCGCGCCGTGCGGTGGAATTGATAGTGGAAGCGCTGCGCATCGACCCGCAGCAGGCGCGCGCCCACTGCAACCTGGGTGCGGCGCTGCAGGACCTCGGCCGCGTCGACGATGCCCTGGCCAGCTACGAGGCCGCGCTGCGCCTCGACGCCGCGTACGCGCTCGCGTGGGACAACCGCGGCAACACGCTGCGCCGGCTCGGCCGCCTGCCCGAGGCGCTGGACAGCCACGAACGCGCCCTGAGCCTGACGCCGGCGCTGGCCGAAGCCTGGTGCCACCGCGCCATCGTGCTGCACGACCTGGGCCGCCATGCCGACGCGGCCGCAAGCGCGGAACAGGCACTGGCCGCACGCCCCGCATATGCGGACGCCCTGGTCGCGCTGGGCCATGCGCTGCAGGCGCTGGACCACCACGCGGCCGGCATCGACGCCTACGACCGCGCGCTGGCGCTGGCACCCGCGGCGGAGACCTGGTGCGCGCGCGGCGCCGCGCTGAAGAAAACGGGCGACCTGGCGGCCGCGCTGCACAGCTACGAACGGGCGCTGGCGCTGCGGCCCGGTTACGCGCTGGCCGAGCACTACCGCGCGAACMCGCTGCGTGCGCTGGGCCAGCGCGACGCGGCGGTGGCCGCGTACCGCCGCGCGCTCGCACTGGGCGCCGACGCCGCCGAGATCCGCTTCGCGCTGGCCGCATTGGGCGAGGCGGACCAACCGACAACCGCGCCGGCCGACTACGTAAAAAGCCTGTTCGACCAGTACGCGGGCCGTTTCGACCGCCACCTCGTCGACGTCCTCGGCTACCGCACGCCGGCCCTGCTGGACACCCTGCTCCGTCCGCACCTGGCGGCAGCAAAGGTGGATGCCGCGCTCGATCTCGGCTGCGGCACGGGCCTGTGCGCGCCGTTCCTGCGGCCGCTGGCGCGGCACGTCACCGGTGTGGATCTGTCGCAGCGCATGCTGGACAAGGCCGCGGAACTGGCGCTGTACGATGAACTGGTCTGCGCCGACATCACCGGCTGGCTGACGGAGCGTCCGTCGCAGTCGTGCGGCCTGGCCGTGGCGGCCGACGTGCTGGTCTACCTCGGGAACCTGGCGCCGCTGTTCGCGCGCGTGCGGCACGTGCTGCGCGCGGGCGGGTTGTTCGCGTTCTCGTGCGAGGCGCTGGAGCATGACGATTCCGGGCAGGGCTATGCGCTGCTGCCGTCGAACCGGTTTGCGCATGCGCTGGAGTACGTGACGCGGACGGCGCAGGCGGCAGGGTTCTCGGTGCTGGCCACCGAGCGGGCCGTATTGCGGCGCGATCACGGCCGCGATGTCGACGGATACCTCGTTATCGTTTGGGTGGACCGGGGCGCGCAGCCGGCTCTGCCGTCCACGCGGTGATACGCGCCATCAAATATGCCGCGTCCGTGCCGACGTCCGTTGAACGCGTGGACGGCGAGCCGTCCACCTACCGATCACGCAACCGACAGGGCGACCATCCCGAACTCGCCCAACCGCACCGGCACCGCGCCGCGCGCCACCATGCGGTCGAGCGCGCGGCGCCCGTCGCCCGGCTGCACATCCACGGCGCGCATGGCTTCCGGCACGATCAACGTCGTGAAGCCCTCTTCCAGCGCATCGGTGACGGTGTTCAGCACGCAATAGTCCGTCGCCAGCCCCACCACCGTCACGCGCTCCACGCCCCGCTCGCGCAGTTGCGCGGCCAGGTCGGTGCCGCCGAATGCGGAATAGGCGTCGACCGCGGCGGTGGCGGCTTTCGAGATGACGATGGCGTCGTCCGGCAGCGCCAGCTCGGCCGCGAATTGCGCTCCCGCCGTGTCGGCCATGCAGTGCGGAGGCCACGGGCCGCCCTGCGCCCGGAACGAGCAGTGGTCCGCCGGATGCCAGTCGCGCGACGCGAACACCGGCAGCCCCTGGGCGCGGTACAGCTCGATCAGGTGATTGATGGGCGCGACGACCTCATGGCCGCCGGCCACCCCGAGCGCCCCGCCGGGCAGGAAGTCGACCTGCATGTCGATCACGAGCAGGGCGTCGGTCTTGTCGAGGTGGATCGCACTCATGAAAGTTCCTTCGAAAAGCGGCGCCAGGCCGCGATGCCTCATTGTCGCGCAAACTCAGTGCCGCGTCTGCCTCGCGGCGAGCGCGGCCGCCGCCGGGTCCGGGTCGTGGCCGCCCAGCCGGTTGCGCTTGCAAACACCGTACCAGAATCGGGCGGCGCGCGGCGCCCGTCCCGACCCCGGTACCCAGTGATATCATCCAAATAAGAATTTCCGGTAAACAAATTCATCCGTGCGGCGCGAATTTATCGATTTAGTACAATCAGGCAACACCCAGCCATTGGAACGTGCGCAATACTATTTTAATAACACCATCCCAAGAGCAAACGATGAACATCTCAGCCAGGATTGCCTCGTCCCGTCCCCTTGCCACCACCGCCATGCACGGCCGCGTCGAAACCCTGCGCAGCGAAGGCCGGCCGGTTATCGATTTCTCGATCGCCATCTCGCATTTTCCGGCGCCCCGGCCCGTGCTGGACGCGGTGGCCACGGCGATCGAGCGGGAACGCATCATGCCGTATACAAGTGTCGTCGGCGCCCTGGAGGTGCGCCAGCACCTGGCGGCCAAGCTGGCAAAGGAGAACGGGATTGCGGCGGACACCGACGAGATCATTGTCACGAACGGCGCCAAGCAGGGTCTGTACGAAGCTTTGTATACACTGAGCGACCCGGGCGATACCGTGCTCGTATTCAAGCCGCATTGGCCTGCTTATGTTGCCACTTCACAACTACTAGGCCTGAAACCCATTCTGGCTGATTTGCCGGACGAAATCACCCCGGCGTTGCTGGATGGCCTCGGCAAACCCGACATTGTGATCATCAATAACCCGCACAATCCTACCGGCAAGGTGTACACTCGCCGGGAACTGGAACACCTTCGTGCGTGGGTAGAGCGCATCGGAGCCCGGGTGATCGTCGACGAGAGCTACGAACACCTGATCTTCGAAGGCCGGCATACCAGCCTGGCGGCATTGTGCGATTGGAGGAAGATCGGCGTGGTCACGCTGTTCTCGGCCTCCCAGAGCTATGCCATGATGGGCTGGCGGGTCGGATTCGCGCTCGCGCCCGCCGAAGTGGTCAACGCGATGCAGACGCTGCAGGGCCCGATCACGGCGGCCGCGCCGCATCTGTCGCAGGTGGCAGCCGTCGTCGCTTTCGCGACCGGGGCGCCGCATGCGATGATGGCGGACTACCGTGAGCGGCGCGACCTGGTGGTACGGCAGTTTGCCGAGGTCCCCTGGATCGTCATGCACGCGCCGGATTCCGGTCCGTACCTGTGGGGAGACGTGCGCAGCCTGACGTTGGACACGGTCGGCTTTGCCGAAGCACTGCTTGAGGACAAGAAGGTGGCGCTCATGCCTGGCGAAGCGCTGGGCGTGCCGGGCTACATTCGCCTCGGCTATATTTCGGACGACGTGGCCACGCTGCGCGAAGGTATCCGCAGGATAATCGAATTTGGTGATGCGTATGCCGCGCACGCTGCGGCGGGTAAAAGATAGAAAAGATGACATCTGGTTCGAGCCGCTTCCGGCTGAACAGTCTGCGCAGCCGGTTGATGCTGCTGGTGGCGCTGGCGATCACGCCGCTTGCGGTGATGACGATCCTGTCCGGGGTCCGCGAGCGGGAACACGCCATCAAGGCATCCGAAGAAAACCTGCGCCGCCTGACGGGCATGGCCGCCGCCAACGAGTCACAATCGATCGAGGGTGCGCGCCAGATCCTCGTCGACCTGGCCAGTGTCCCCGACCTGATGGGCGACACGGCCAAGTGCACCTCGCTGCTGTCGGACGTGCTGGACCGCAACGAGGGCTTCGTCAACTTCGGCCTCATCCAGCTGAACGGCGACGTTACGTGCAGCGCCGTGCCGCTGCTGCACCCCGTTAACCTGGGCGACCGCAGCCATTTCCGTCGCGCGATCGCGGAGCGCCGCTTCATCGCCGGCGACTACGTGTTCGGCCGCGTCATCAAGAAGCACACGATCAACCTCACCTACCCCGTCATCGACCGCAGCGGGAAAGTCCTCGCCGTCGTCTTCGCGGCGATGGACCTGGAGGGCCTGGACACCTTCATCAACGACATCAATCTGCCGCCCGGCTCGATCCTGGCGACGGCGGACGCGCGCGGCACCATCATCTCGCGCCGTCCCGATCCCGAGCGCTTCTTCGGCACCAAGCTGACGCCCGCCATGAAGGAGGCGATGACCACGGCCGGCCAGCGTGCCGTGACAATCCGCGGCGAGGACGGCATCGAGCGCCTGCACACGTTTGCGCGCGTGGGCGCGCCCGCGCTGACCGACTACACGGTCA
>NZ_JBFUDR010000179.1:0-12675 GCF_056404615.1 Massilia sp. P2_C2
GGCTATCATCGACGCAGCCTCGTCGAAACCAAGATGCGTTGCTTCAAGCTGCTCGGTGAGCGTGTCATGGCGCGTGACTTCGACCGCCAGGTCGCCGAGTTGCAGGTGCGCGCCGCCATCCTCAACCGCTTCACGCGGCTGGGCACGCCCAGGACGGTCGCCATGCCGTAATTCCGTATATGGGGTTTGGGGTATTAGTGTGCCGCAGCAAGCGGCGTAGGAGATGAGGGTAGGCCCCTCGCAATCGGCTTGCAGGAGCGGGTTGCAAACCACCATAAGCGGCATTGGTCAAAAGCCCTTGTCGTGAGCGTTATGGAAAAGGCGTCATTAGGCGTCAGGTATGGATCTGGAAGACGAACAACCGTGAACTGCCGTTCAAGTGTCGAAACTACTCAGGCGACATCAAAACCGGGGAGTGATACTGCCCCGCGATCAGTCTGGCCGTTACCTGCTTACGGGCCAGGTGGTGTCCGGCATAGAGGCAGCGTCAGCCTGATCCGGGCTCTTACGTTGAACTGCGGGAACCTTCGGTGGCGATGTAAAGCGAAAGGCACAAGCTCGAAAGGCAAGGCCGATAGTAGCGATGCGTCATCAAGGGACGGAGCAGCTCGTAGTAGTGTTGAAGCCGCTGTAATGGCGGTGGAGCGAAGGGGCTGCGTCATCCCGGCATTTGGTTGTGTCARCCGCGCAAGCGGGAGGAGCGCAGCCCAATGACCAAKCCGTACGACATTCCCAAGGCGCTTGTCTGGGAAGCCTATCAGTATGTCAAAGCAAACGGAGGATCAGCAGGTGTAGATCGCGAATCTCTGGAGCAATTCGAGAGCCACATAAGTGACAACCTGTACAAGCTCTGGAACCGCATGTGTTCCGGTAGCTATTTTCCGCCGCCCGTCAAAGGTGTGCCCATCCCGAAGAAGTCCGGCGGGGTGCGCATGCTGGGTGTGCCGACGGTCGCGGACAGGGTGGCGCAAACGGTGGTCAAGCGTCTACTTGAGCCGGTTATTGATCCTAGTGCCGGCGCCAGCCCGGCACTTCAACGCCATCCGAACGTTCAGCCCGCCTTTTGCGCCCGACGCCGACGGAGTCCCAAGCCAACCAGTACCGGCAGCATCAGCATGACGGTCGACGGCTCAGGCACTTCCGCGGTCGCCAGATTCCAGCCCACCACATCCAGCGCTACCAGTTCTGCCGAGTGGTAATTGGAGATCACACCAGGCGTACCAAACGCGTCCTGCGAGGAAGGCGTTTGCGCCCCCACACTCCACCAGTCGGCGTAGTCGCCCCCCGGATTCTGGTTGAAGCGCGCCAGCATGGTCGAGCCGCCGTCGATCGAGAAGTAGGCGTCGTCGCCCGCAGTGGTATAGGACCGGGTACCGGCAGACGTGTAGCGGAACAGGTCTTCGATGCCCAGAACAGGATAGCCAGTGCCTACCGACGAGCCAGGGCCGCCGACGCCGAGGAATTCATCCATTTCGTGCAATGCGACGGCAGACATGTCGTATTCATTCGAGGCGATACCATCGGCGCGATTCGAATCGACCAGGCTGAGGTTGATGGAAATATCCCTGACTCCCTGGGCGCCACAATCGAAACCGAGCGCGAAGCACTGGGCGTAGGTGAACCAGACCAGACTTTTTCCCGTCGCCGGATCGGCAGGACCGGCCGTCACATGACTCATCGCCTCGTAGTCGTTTGCGCTGGTGCGATTCGCATTCAGTGCGGCCACGACGTTGCCATAGCTTGTGAGATACATAGACTGGGCAGACGAGCCGAGTCCGCTCGACGACGTCTTGAAGTTGATCCCAAATGACGTTGTCGGTGACCTGTGACTGCAGAAACGAAATCGCGCTGAGGACCGTCGATTTTTGCTCGGCGTTATAGCCGGCATCGAAGGTGGGATTGATCACCAGCGCGTGGCATGGCAGCCGCCGCCAGCAGCGACATCGATACCAGGTACTTGGCGATTGCTTTCGTCTTTTTCAGGGGGCGAGTGAAGTTCATTTTGGACATGGACTTTCGATCGTGTTATTAAAGGGAGAATCAGGTTTCATTTATGCAATATTTTCGCCTAGGCAACATAATTAGATTATGTTCATAATAATCAATTGATTATAGAAAATTCATGGTTGTTATGACAAACATGGACGCCGATTGTCGGGTCCACTGTAAAGTTTTTCGACTGAAATAATTCCAGCGTTCGGAGGGACTTCGAGCGAGGAGGTGCGCGCCGCGAAGCCGGAGCCACGCGGCGCCAGATCGTGCCGCCCGTCGTTCTGATCTGAAGTGTTGAGCCGGCCGGCTCTCCCGTCACCCGTTGTTCACGATGATCTTGCCGCCCGCAAGCACCCGCCCGACCTTCCTGCCCGTTACGGCCTGGCTATCGTAGTCAACGACTTCGGCCGACGTTTTCGGATCGGTGTGCCAGACCCTCACGCCAAAGCGCCMGGATGCGCTGGCGCCGGCCGCAGTCGTCGCCGCGAACCGATAGCCAGCCGAGCCGTTGACCGTGCCGGTGCCGGTCAGCCGCGCCTGCCCATCCAGGTTCGTCGACACCCGTACGTCATCGCTTGCGAAGGCAAATCCAGGCAAGGCGAACAGGAAGCGACCCTGTGCGGCCGCTGCGTTCGTCCGCCCCGCCGGCGGTATCACGAAACTGAACGTCGCTTTGCCACCGGGCACTGGTGCGCGCAGGGTGAGGTTGGTCGGCAGCAGGACTGTCCCGGTGCCCGCGACGACGGCGCCGGACGGTTCGTACACGACGACCCGGTGCGCCACCCTGGCGCTGTTCCCGAGCCGGTCGGTCACGTTCGCCGTGACCGTATAGATTCCCGGCGCCGAATAGATGTGTCGTGCCGCCGCGCTTCCGCTCCCTTTCGCGACGCCGGCATCGCGCGCGCGGTCGGCGGTGCCGTCGCCCCAGGACCAGCCCACGCTGTAGCGCGCCGCGCCATCCTCCGTCGTGAAACCGATCGACGCGTCCGCCGTCGCGCCCAACGGGACCATGTCAGGCGCGGCGATCGGCCCGGCCGCGTGTGCGCAGCCGCAGGCCCGCATGGGTTTGAGCAGCACCAGGCCCGCGTTCGAGGACGCGACGATCGAACCGTTGTCCGCGATCCCGAGCGCGCTTTCCAGCACGAGCCCGGCTGGCGCGTGGTACAGGCGCCGGTTGAGGTCGACGAGGCCGTCGTTCCGGCTCCAGATGAAGGCGTGGTAGCCGTCGTCCGGCGTGACCGCGCCGCCGACCACCTGCCCCTTGTTATTCGCCGCCAAGGCCGTCGACGAGTCACCGCCCAGCGTGCCGAGGTCGTGCATGCCATGCGCCTGCGTCCACGTCATCGCGTGCTGCGAGAAGCCGGCGTAGATGATGACGCCGGCGATACGCCCGCCCGGGCTCATGCCGAACATCCACGTGCCCAGCCCATTTGCCGGGCCGAGGTCGTGCATGCCGGTGGCGCGCGTCCACCAGAACACCGTGGCGAGATTTTCCGGCGAAGTGGAAGTCAAGACGTTGCCCGCCACGAGGCCGTTTGCCGCCACGGCGACGGGGGTGGACGCGCGCGAGCCGATGGTATCGATGTCGACCATGCCGGTGGCGCGGGTCCAGGCGAAGGCGTGATAGGTGGAGCCACCGGCCCAGGCATCGCCCGCGATCAGGCCGTCATCATTGATCGCCCGGGCATACGCGCTCGATTCTTCGCCGGGCAGCAACAGGCCGAGATCCTCCATCCCGCTCCAGGCGCTCCAGCGGAACGCGCGCGGGTAGGGCGGGCCTGGATCCACCGTCGAATAACCGGCGACTTCGCCCCGGTTGTTGATCACTGGGTCCCAGGCCCCGTTCCTGCCGGGCAGCGTCCCGATATCCGTCATGCCGCGATGCAGGTTCCAGACGAACGAGTGGATGAGGCCGGCCGCCGTGCTCGAAATGCCCGTCACCGTGCCGTGATCGTTCAGCCCGTTGGTGCGGACGGCGCTGCCGCCCAGCGTACCGATCTCGTGCAGGTGTGCGCCGTCGTAGAACCATGCGTGGGGCGGTTCGTCGGACCACCACGGAGGGAAATGGGTGAACGTCACCTGGCCTATCGCGTTGATGAAGACGCCGCCCTCGCCCGGCCCCAGGTTCGTCACCCGGTACAGGGTGGGGACGGAGCTCGTTGCCGCGGCTGCGGCGATGGCGTTGTTGTCCTGTGCCGCTGCCGCTGCCCCGGCAAGCGCCACGCTGCCCATCAGTGCGGTCGGCCAATTGCACAGGAGACGTTTGAGAATTGCCGGGCCTGGTCTGCGCTGGTTCATGTTCTGCTCCATGAGAAAGATGATCGGGCGGACGCCCAAGCTGATGATCGTCCAGCGGCGGAGCGGGACCATGGGGTGAATCATGCAGCATGAGTATTCCGCATGGCGTGGTTGTCCTTTGGTCCAATTGAGGACCCGACATCTGTCGGTCATGATGAATTCTCAAATTCGGACTCTCGGGAGGTGCCACATGAAGCCCGTCAGACTGTTCTTTCATCCGTCGCGCGTGCTGGCGCCATGCTGTCTGCTGGCGGTGGCCGCGTGCGCGAACCCGGCGTTGAACAACCAGCTTGCCAACAGCCGGGAAGCAGTCGACCAGGCGAAGATCGTCGGGGCGGAGCAGGCGGCGCCGGCGGAATTCCAGGTCGCGGTCGACAAGCTGAACCAGGCCAGCGCCGCAGCCGAGAAGCGGCGGCGGGGAGACGACGCGATGCGGCTGGCGCAGGAAGCGCAGGTCGACGCCAACCTCGCGCGCGCCAAGACGAATGCGGCGCAGGCCCGGCTGGCGGCCGCCGAGATGGCGAAGAGCAACCAGCTCTTGTACGAGGCCATCAATCGTACAAACCAGAACCAGCAGAGGTGAGAGATGAAACACATCATCCGGTCCACCACCGGCGTGCTCGCTGTCGCCATGATCGCGGCGGGATGTTCGACGGCGCCGAAGGCGTCCGATGTGGCCGCCGCGGAGTCGGCCATCGGCGATGCCGGGCACGCCGTCGACCAGGCCGCCGCCGATCCCCACGTGGCCAAGTATGCGCCCAGCGAACTGGAGCGCGCATCGGCGTCGCTGGAGCAGTCAAGGACGGCATGGAGCAAGAAGCACGATCTGAAAACCACCACGCACCTCGCCTATATCGCGCAGCAGCGCGCCGCGACGGCGCAGCAGCTCGCGAACGAGCGCGCTTCGGAAGAGGTCGTGAGGGTCGCCGCCGTCGAGCGCGACCATGCGGTGCACATGGCGGCGACGGCGAAACCCGCCACGCCGGGCACGGAGGTGGCGCAGCAGGGACTTGCCGGCTTCGGCTTCGGCAAGGCGAAGCTGCCGCCCAACTCGGCGCGCGCGATCAATGACCTGGCCACGACGCTGAAGGACCATCCGGACAGCAAGGTCGTGATCGAGGGCCACACGGACAATGTCGGCAGCCCCGGATACAACCAGGCGCTGGCCATGAAGCGGGCGGAAACCGTGCGTGCCGCCTTGCTGCGCTATAAGATCGACCCCAGCCGTATTCTCGTCGGTGCGCACGGCGAAGCGAATCCGGTGGCCAGCAACGATACCAGCGCCGGGCGCCGGGAAAACCGCCGCGTGGACGTCACCATCGCCGGTGCCGAGTCCATGGCGGGCGGAGCGCAAATGGGGTCCTCGCAAGGCTCGACCGCGACGATGTCGAGCGGAGCGGGCGGGCAAAATGGACAGAGCGGGCAAAGGAGGCAATGACATCCTTGCCGGCATCCTTGCCGCTTCGTGATGCCGGCTCGTTTGCAGCGATCGTCATCCGGTTCGCACTACCGGGCCAGGACAATGGACGCATGTGATATTATTTTTTTATCATGTCGTGTTATGGTTATTAAGGTGGTATTACTGGTAATTTCTCKAATTTGCGAAAATTTGAGAGGCTTCCGGTAATTCGATTCTCGCAAAAATTTACCCTTTCATTCGGCGGTTTACGGAAACGGGATTAAATACTTGGTGCGCGAAATTCGCGCCGGAATTACTCGAAAAATCACGGGAGAATTCCACCTCGTTTCTCTTTTTGTTTTCCATTTTTTTTATGCTAGAGTTTGTCGCGTCGTTACGGCACACTCAGCAATTCAATGATTTGGAGAACAAATATGTATCACCGCTTTTCGGTCCGCAACAGGACCGCGACTTTGGCTTTCCTGGCCGGTTCGATGGCCGTGCATGCGGCAGCGCATGCAACGCCGCCGGAAAACCCGGGCCTGGCGTCCATGTCTCAAAGTAGTTTTATCGGTGTGCGCGCCAATGAAATCTTCCAGCGCGACATGCCGCAGAATACGTCGACTATTACTGTCAAATGGCAGTCGCCCGGCCCTACGTCGGTGTTCAGTTATTACGTGGTTTCGCTGCTCGATGACACGTACACCAGCCGGGTACGGGTGCTGAATGAGGGTTCCTATACCGGCACAGGCCTGTTCACGTTCGCGCTGGAGCCGCAGGCCACGGACAAGAAAATCCGGGTTTCGCTCTACAATTCCTCCATGTCGGAGATCGCGCGCTGGGACAGCCCGCTTTTCAACGTCGGCGAAGTGTTCGTGGTCGCCGGCCAGAGTAACGCCGGAAGCTTCGGCCATGTGGATTCGAACCTCGACACGGTCGCCGATGCACGGCACCGCACCGTGACGCCGGCCGCCCTGAATACGAGCCCTCCCAATCCTCCCAGCCCCGCAAGCACCTGGAGCACGTTGCAGGCACAGACGGTCGACCCGTCGGGGTTCGCGTCCGCCTGGCCCGCACCCGACAACGGTTCGCCATGGCTGGCGTTTGCCAAGGAGCTGAATTCCAAGCTGGGCGGATCGGTTCCGGTCGCCGTCGTGAATGTGGCCGTGGGGGGCTCGCCGCTGGAATGGTGGCAACGGCAGGATGCATTGGGCGGGAAAACGTATCCGAACGAAGTTTATTCCTACCCGAGACTGCTGCGCGCCGGCCAGACGCTGACCCGGCTGACGTCAACCGGCGGTACGATGTGCAGTTTCCGCGCCGTCCTTTGGCATCAGGGGGAGGCGAATGCCGATCGTGACAAGTCCCAGACCTCGGCGGCCGGTTATGGTCCGGCGGACAGGAAATATTACGTGTGGGGCCTGGACGAGGTCGCCAGGGACTTCCGTGCCGATACGGGCTGCTCGCAGCCATGGATGGTGGCAACCGCGACATGGACGGACAACTATAATTACATCGTCGACCAAGGCAGCAACACGAATAAATTCTGGACCGAAGTGGAGATCCGTGCCGCGCAACGCCATTTGTGGAGCCGTGACCTGGTGGCGGGCGCGCCCGTGTTCAAGGCGGGTCCCGATACCGACATGATGAACGGCGAGGGGCCCGCGTACGGCCAGGCCGGGTATCGTTACGCCGGAGACGTGAACTTCCCTGGCCTGCACATGTCGGGCATGGGTCTCCAGCTGCACGGCAAACTCTGGGCCCGCAACGTCGCGAACCTGATCAATTCCTCGCTTCCCATCAATACCCAGGATCCGACACTGCCTGCCGATTTGTTCTCCGGCACGACCGTCAACCTGGGTTCGTCGATCCCCGAGGTGGCGAAGGTGTGGCAGGCATACAGGACGGCGATGCTGCGCGACGATACCGATATGAAGTACGATAACGAAGGGTTGCGTTATTGGGTCCAGGCACTCGTCATCAATCCCAACCTGGATCTCCAGAGCACCTTCGCCGGGTCGGATGAACGGTATGTCCGCGATACCTTCCAGACCATCGTGGGCCGCCGGCCGGCCGTGTGGGAATTGAAGTACTGGGTCACCAGGCTCGCCCAGCAGACCACGACGCGTGGTGCTCTGTCGACGACGGCCAATGTCGGCTACGAAAATACGCTCAGCGCCAACGCCAAGAAGGTGTTCCGTCTGTACATGAACGTCATGGGTCGTAACCTGGACGACATCAAGCAGGATACCGCCGGCCTCGCTTACTGGACCAGTGTGCTGGACAATAACCAGGCAACCGAAACGGCGATCGCGGACTCGTTCCGTTCGTCCCCGGAGTATCGCGTACGCACCGCTTTCGTCAAGTCGTTCAACCGCCAGCCGACCCAGACGGAGCTGAACACCAATATGTCGAACCTGGGCTCGAAGAACGATACCGCGCTGGCGGAAGATATCTGGCAGCACGCGACTCCCTGATCGGCAGGTCTGTCTTGCGGTTTCCCGGCCCAAGCGACGACAACAGCATGGGCCGGGATGTGCGGTAAGCCGGCGCCATCCCGGGCGCCGGCTTACCGCATTAACACGTCATCATCGCTTGACGTTCACCGGTTGTCGTGACCCGTGCACCAGTCGCTGTCGGTGTCGCTGTAGGGGGCCATCGCCCCTTGCAGGTTACCGCTCGCATGTCCCGCGCTGATCGCATTGCGAAACGGACTCGTGCCGATGCAGCTCCGCCTGTCGTTGAGGCCGTCGCTCGGTCGGTCGGCCGGTAGCGGCGTCGAGGCGGTGATCAATTGGATAGCCAGGTTGTTGCCGCTTGTTACGGCGTTCAGCATGCCGTCCACGACGATGGCTGCCTGGACCTGGATTGACTGGTTGCCGTCGTTCAGGATGGTATTGTTGTTGCTCATCTGCCCACCGGACCCGCAATGACCGTCAGGTGTTACGGCCCCGGGGCACTTGGGCGCTAACCAGGATCCCGTGCCATTGAACAGCATGATGTCCGAGTGCTGGTTCCTGCCGGCGAAAATCGTGTTGTTCGTGAAACCCGTGCCCGAGAACGAGCAGGATGTTGGCGCTGAATTGACGCATTGGGTCGTATCCAGTCCGAGCGAGCCATATGCGGAATGGCCGGAATGGAGAATCAGGTTGTTCGACGCGGTGCTGGCCTGGGTTGCGCCATCATGACCGAAGATCACGATGCCGACGTCGGTGGGATCGACGATATCGTTGTGCTGGATGGTCGCACCCATGATGTGGTTCGAGATGCCATCGGCCCAGGCGATCAGGGTGCCGTCACGGTAGTGGCGTTGGGCGTATCCTGTCGTCAGGTTATTGTAGATGAGCACGCTGCCGTTGAAGGCGGTGGGCGAGGTTGGCACTGAAGGGGTTGGTACCGGGAATGACTGGATATGCGTTGCCGACAATGGTGCGTCGCTGCGCACGCCCTGGATCGTGCCGGAATTGCCGCCGACGTAGTTGATGTTCGGGAATACGTTAGCCTGTTGATCGCCCTGGGCAGGTAACGTCGATTTGAAGCGGTCACGGCCGCCGGTAACCCAGATGTTGCGTACGGTGGAGCCGGGCTGCATGACGATCAGGATGCCCGGCGTGGGACTGTCCCGGACGAGCCGCGCCTGGCGAGCATACATCGTGCGGTCGTAGCCACCCGCCGTTTCCAGCACTTTGCCGGCAGGGATATTCAGCGTGGAAGTCAGGTACACCACGGTGCGCGGCGGCACGCTGCAAACGGCATTGTTATTGATGCAGGATTCGAGCTGGGACTGGGTCCAGGTTCCGGAGCCGATGTCGAGCGGTCGCTTGGGGTCGCCGAGCGGATCAAAGCCGTAGCCTTTGCAAATCGCTGGCACGAGGGACGCGAATTCCTGGCTGCCGACGAAAGACTGGATGACTTCCGTCAGGGTATGGCCCGATTTCAGGCTGTTCACCCAAAAATTAAACCCGTCCGAATCCGGCTCCCGGCTGAAAATGGCCCGGTACGCGGTCAATATCTGTTCTTCCGGCGTATAACCCTTGGATGCATATTCCTGCGACTGGAAAATATTCAGGGCCAAGGTTTGCAATGAATTGGCCGAACAGCCGGCCGCCAGCGCGTAATTGGTTGCGCTCTGCCAGCCGGATGTGTCCGGTGCGCGTCCGAGGCCTTCGGTGTATTGTTTGGCGATGAATTGGGAGGGGACGGCTGCAAAACATGGTGCACTTGCCAGAGCGGCCAACAGTAGTAGTGAGTTCTTGCGCATTCGATTCCTTGATTGAATAATAGGTGAATATCTGCAGTGACCGGACGACGGACATGCAGATATTTACGATATCACAGCGAATTCGGGTGAAATCTCACCAATTATTCGGCAAGGAAATATTGATCGTGCGGGTTCGCATCGACGGGGATTCGGAGATATTCTTTAAATAATAGATAAATGGCGTTGCGTTCCCATCCACGGGCTCACGCCCGCGCCATCTCCGGCAACCGCCCGAACCACGGCTGCGCATCCTCCAGCTGGCGCGCCAGTTGCAGCAGCCGGTCCTCGCTGCCGGACGGCCCGGTGAACTGCACGCCCGGCGGCACCCCGTCCGCCGTCCAGTGCAGCGGCACGCTCATGGACGGGGTGCCGGTCAGGTTCGACAACTGCGTGAACGGCACGTATTAATCCGTCAGTGACCGGTGCACTGGTCGCTGTCGATATCCGTTCCCGCCTGCAGGTTCCCGCTCGCATGTCCCGCGCTGATCGCATTGCGGACCATGATTCCATTGTTGCAGGCGAGCCTGACGTTGACGCCGTTCGGGCGGTCGGCCGGTTGCGTCATCGAGGCGGTATTCAGGCTGTTGCCGCTCGTCGTGGCGTTGAGCATGCCGTCCACGACGACGGCTGCCTGGACCTGGACTGTCTGGTTGCCGTCGCCCAGGATGGTCTTGTTGCTGCTCATCTGCCCACCGGACCCGCAATGGCCGTCACGCGATACGGCGCAATTGGGTGGTGCCCAGGAGCCCGTGCCGTTGTACAGCATGATGTCGGAGTGCTGGTTTTTGCCGGCAAAGATCGTGTTGTTCGTGAAGCCCGTACCGGAGAACGTGCAGGAACTCGGCGTGGAATAGAGGCACTGGATCGTATCCAGTCCAAGCGAGCCATAGGCCGAATGGCCGGCATGGAGGATCACGTTGTTCGATGCGGTGCTGGCCTGGGTTGCGCCATCGTGGCCGAAGATGACGATGCCGACGTCGGTGGGGTCGATGATGTCGTTGCGCTGGATGGTTGCGCCCATGATGTGGTTCGAGATCCCGTCGGCCCAGGGAATCAGCGTGCCGTCGCTATAGTGGTGCTGAGCGTATCCCGTCGTCAGGTTATTGTAGATGAGCACGCTGCCGTTGAAGGCGGTGGGTGAGGTCGGCACCGGAGGCGTCGGTACCGGGAATGACGCGATATGCGTTGCCGACAACGGCGCGTCGCTGCGCACGCCCTGGATGGTGCCGTTATTGCCGCCGACATAGTTAATGTTCGGGAAGACGTTAGCCAGTTGATCGCCTTGAGTAGGCAACGTCGACTTGAAGCGGTCACGTCCGCCGGAAACCCAGACATTGCGTACGGTCGATCCAGGTTGCATGACGATCAGCATCCCCGGCGTGGAACTGTCCCGGACGATCCGCGCCTGGCGTGCATACATCGTCCGGTCGTATCCGCCGGCCGTTTCCAGTACCTTGCCGGCCGGGATCGTCAACGTGGAGGTCAGGTATACCACCGTACGCGGCGGCACACTGCACACGGCGTTGTTGCTGATGCAGGATTCGAGCTGGGCCTGGGTCCAGGTGCCGGAACCGATGTCGAGTGGCCGCTTCGGATCGCCGAGCGGATCGTAGCCATTGCCGGCGCAAATCGCGGGGACTAGGGAAGCAAATTTGTGACTATTCAGTCACTGGGCAGCCAGCGGAATAGGATCGCCGATGAACGCACGTTGCAGCACGGTGAACATGCCGTGGCCCTGCTTGCGCATCGAGTCGAGGACGGAGCGGATGACACAGAAGTGCCGCGCCCCCTCGAACGTGCGGAAGCAACCCGAGATCTTTTGCTTTACCTTGGGCATGCGCACGGCGCGCTCGGCCTCGTTGTTGGTGAAGGGCACGCTGAAGTCATTGATAAAGCGGAGCACGGCATCGGCGTGCACGCGGAMACGGCGCAACAGATTGGCGGCCGTGCTGTGCTTGCCGCGTCCGCGTTCCTCGCTGGCCGCCTCCGGGTTGTCCGCTTCGCCTTCGCGCACGATGTCGTCGTACATGGTGCGGAAGGCCTGCGCTTCGGAGGCGTCGAACACCTTGCCTTGGCGGCGCAGCGCGTCGCACAGTTGGTTGGCGTGGACCAGGAAATTGCTCATGCGCTGTGCCCACGGCTGGCCGGTGGTCTGTGTCACATACAGCAACTCGCGTAACAGATGAGCATTGCACAGCGCATGGGTCACGCCGTCGAGCTTCCAGTACGGCGCCCAACAGTCATGCACCAGCACGCCGCGATGCCGCGGCAACACGGCATGCGCCTCCATGGCCGCCAGGCCGCGCTTGTCATGCACGCCGTACCAGGTGAGCCGGTCGGTGGCGACCACATGCAGCCATTGCAGCTTGCCCGCCACCCGCAGGCCCGATTCATCGCCGTGCAGCACAGGCGCGGCGCCGAGCTGGCTGGCGATTTGCAGGGCCGTCGGGCTCAACGCCGCATCCGCCTCGGCCACCCACGCGACCAGCGTGGCGGGCGAGACGGCCAGACCGTACAGATCGGCGATCAGTTGCGCCGCGCGCGCGTAGGGCAGCATCTGGCCCTGCGTCAGGTGCACGCCGAGTGCCTTGACGTTGGGGCCGTATTGCACGGGACTGTCCACGCCGGCGGGGAAGGCACTGGTATGCAAGCGCCCGCAACGGCACGTGAGCTGGACGGTGCGATGTTCGATGACGTCGAATGTCGTCACCGGTACGTCAAATAC
>NZ_JBFUDR010000180.1:0-12669 GCF_056404615.1 Massilia sp. P2_C2
GTGTTGGCTATCTCGCCGTAGAAACGTGGATCGCCACCGGCACTGTCCGCAATCGAGACAGCGATCGTCGCCTTATGGACATCCAGGCCTACATATTTGCTAAACTCGTTCATGACCTACCTCCTCAATTGCGGCTCTGCGCCGAAAGGTTCACCAACCCTCAGCGTAACCCGCGTCCGTTGAGGTTGGTAGGTCAATACATTCTGTCTACGACAATGTGCATCAGCAAGGCGTTCAACCCTGTTTGACGGGCTTCCCGTCGGCTTCGTTCGTGGCCTGCGCCGCTGCCTTGGCTTCCGGATTCAACACCACCTGCACATAATTGTCCGTGTTGAGGAACCGCTGCGCCGCCCGCTTCACGTCGGCCACGGTGAGGTTCTGCACCTCCTTGTCGAACGTGAGGATGGTGCCCGGGTCGGTGCCCTCCGTCAGCGACGTCTGCAGCGCGGCCAGCCAGTACGTGTTTTCCTGCAGCGACTTGCGGTACGTCTGCAGCCAGTTCGTCTTGACCTTGTCCAGGTCGGCCTGCGACGGGCCCTCGGTGCGCATGCGCTCGATCTCGGCGAACGTGGCCGCCAGCACCTTGTCGACGTTGTCCGGACCGGTCGGCAACTGCACGGCGATCGTGTAATGGCTGTACGGGATGCGCGTCATCGAACCTTCCATGCCGCCGCCGTAGATCAGGCCCAGCTTTTCGCGCAGCAAGTCGATGATGCGGATGTTCATCACTTCCGTGAGCGCGGACAGGCGCAGCTCTTCCAGTTCCGTGACGTCGGTCGGGCCCGTGAACGTCAGCGACACCGTGCTGCGGTCTTCCGAGCCGCTCTTCACCTCGCGCTTGACGACGCCCGTCACGGGGCGGATGCCGAGGTCGCGGTACGCGGTCGGGATGTCCGGCGTCGGCAGGCTGGCGAGGTATGTGGTCAGCAGGGGCTTGATGGCGGCCACGTCGAAGCTGCCGACGAAGATGAACGTCAGGCCCTTGGCGCTGGAAAAGCGCTGGCGGTAGATGTYGATGGCGCGGTCGAGGTCGATGCGCGGGATGTCTTCGGGGCGCAGGGCGCGCGGTGCGCGCGGGTTGTTGTTGTACAGCGTGGTCAGCACGGTGTCGCCGAACAGGGCGCCCGGCTGCGACAGGCGGTTGCGCGCCATTTCCATCTGCTTGCCGATGAAGGACTTGTACAGGTCCTCGTCGCGGCGCACGCCCGCGAACTTCAGCCACACCATCTGCAGCATCGTCTCGATGTCGGTGGCGCCGGCCATGCCCGCGACGACGTCCGTGTTGTTGCCCAGGCCG
This sequence comes from Massilia sp. P2_C2, assembly GCF_056404615.1. Taxonomy (NCBI): domain Bacteria; kingdom Pseudomonadati; phylum Pseudomonadota; class Betaproteobacteria; order Burkholderiales; family Oxalobacteraceae; genus Massilia; species Massilia sp. P2_C2. The sequence goes on from NZ_JBFUDR010000180.1 coordinate 1,298, forward strand.
GCGCTCACGGAGGCCGCCTTGCCGGCCAGGATCTTGCGCATGTCGAGCGGCGAGAAATCCTTCAGGCCCATCGCGGCGACGATCGTGTCGGCATAGCGGGCATTGAACACGTCCTTGTCGTCGAACAGGCTCTGGCCGCCGAAGCGGGCCGCGCTCATCAGCACCTGGTCGTTGCGGAACGTGGTCGGCTTGAGGATCACCTTGACGCCGTTCGACAGGGTCAGGCGCGTCAGGCCGAGGTGTTCGTCGCGGCTTTCGTCGACGATGCTGCCGGGCGCGGGCGGCTGGTCCATCAGGTGCGCCGCCACGGCCTTTTCGTCGTGTGCGCGTACGTCACGCTTCTCGGCGCTGGCGACGGCCGCCAGCAACTGGTCGCCGGTCGGGATCGGGGCGTCGCCTTCCGTCTTCGTGGAGCCCGTGTAGATCACCAGCTTGCCGGAATCGGCCGGGATCGTGTTCGCCGCATACGCGTTGATTTCGCCCAGCGAGATGCCGGGCACGAGTTCTTTCACGTAGCGGTATTCCGCGTCGATGCCGGGGATCGATTCGCCTTCGAGGAAGTTACGCATCAGCTCGGCGGCGTGGACGGCCGAATCGGTCTTGTCGCGCTCGTTCCAGGCGCGCTCGTAGGTGCGCATCATCGTCTTCTTAATGCGCTCCAGTTCGGCCGTCGTGAAGCCGAAGCGGCGCGCGCGCTCGTTTTCCTGCACCAGCGCGTCGATGGCGACGGTGGCGCCGTTCATGCCCAGCGCCGCCATGGCATTGTACGAACGGTAGCGTGGCGTCAGGCGGGAGAGGGCGCTGCTGGCGCCGATGAACGGCGGGGAGGGCAGTTGCGACAATTCCTGCAGGCGCTGGTTCAGCATGCCGGCGAACAGGGCTTCGACCAGTTGCTCGCGGTAGCCGCGCAACGTGGCACGCTCGTGGAACGGCTTCAGGGGATAGCGGATCAGGATCGATGCCGGGCCCGCTTCTTTGTCGGTGACGACGAGCGCCTCGTTGTCGGTGCGGGCCGGGATTTGCGCGTAGCTGCGCGGGCGTTCGTGGACGGGGTTTTTCAGGCCCGCGAAATGGCGGCGAATCAATTGCTCGGCCTTGTCGGGAGCGATGTCGCCGACGGCCACGACGGCCATCAGGTCGGGCCGGTACCAGTCGCGGTAGAAGCGGCGCAGCGCCTCCGGCCTGAAGCTGCGGATGACGTCTTCCTGGCCGATCGGCAGGCGGTCGGCGTAGCGCGAGCCGTTGTAGATCTTCGGCATCAGCACTTTCTGCATGCGGTCGCCCGCGCCCTTGCCGAGGCGCGCTTCCTCGAGGACGATGTCGCGCTCCTTGTCGATGTCGGCATCGGTCAGCGTGAGGCCGTGGGCCCAGTCTTCCAGCACGAGAAAGGCCTTGTCGAGGTCGTCCTTGCGGTCGGACGGGACAGGCAGGATGTAGACGGTCTCGTCGAACGACGTGTAGGCATTCAGGTCGGCACCGAATTTCACGCCGATCGATTGCAGGTAGGACACCAGCTCATGCTTCTTGAAGTGGCGCGAGCCGTTGAAGGCCATGTGTTCCGTGAAGTGGGCCAGGCCCTGCTGGTCGCCGTCCTCGAGGATGGAGCCGGTCTTCACGACGAGGCGCAGTTCCAGCTTGTGTTCGGGCATCCGGTTGCGCTGGATGTAATAGGTCAGGCCGTTGTCGAGCTTGCCGACCTTGACCTGCGCCCCGACCGGGAGCGGATCGTCGAGCTTCAAGGGTGCGCCCGGCGCCAGCCCCTGCACGAGCAGGGCGGCGACGAGGAACGGGATGCGGGCGATACGGATGAGCATGCGACGACGTCCTCTGCACAGAAAAAACCATTCTACCTTGCCCGACGGAGGGCATTCTTGTAAATCGGCATGATGTAACGCAGGGCCGACACACCGACTCGTTGTCATTATGCAACGAAACGACGCGACGGGAGTGGTAGCGGAACTCTAGAGGCACCTTGCGGTCGGCGGGGATACGGCCGAGGACTGGCAAATCCATTAAAATAGCGGATTTCCGCATCAGCCGGTCCGTATCGAGGAATTCATATGTCCATCTCCACCACCCAGGAAATCGTTGACGAACTGCGCGCCGGGCGCATGGTCATTTTGGTCGACGAGGAAGACCGCGAGAACGAAGGCGACCTGGTGCTTGCCGCCGAGCACGTCACGCCCGAGGCGATCAACTTCATGATCCGCCACGCGCGCGGCCTCGTCTGCCTGACGCTGTCCGAAGAGATTTGCGACCGCCTCGAACTGCCGATGATGACGACCCGTAACGGCACGTCGTTCGGCACCAACTTCACCGTGTCGATCGAGGCGGCCGAAGGCGTCACGACGGGCATTTCCGCGGCCGACCGCGCCCGTACCATCCAGGTGGCGGTGGCGAAGGACGCGAAGCCGGAAGACCTCGTACAGCCGGGCCATATCTTCCCGCTGCGTGCCGTCAAGGGCGGCGTGCTGATGCGCGCGGGCCATACGGAAGCCGGTTGCGACCTGACCGAAATGGCGGGCCTGACCCCGGCGTCCGTCATCTGCGAGATCATCAAGGAAGACGGCACGATGGCGCGCCTGCCGGACCTGCTGGAATTCGCCAGGGAACACAATCTCAAGATCGGCACCATCGCCGACCTGATCCACTACCGCAGCCAGAACGAGACCCTGGTCGAGCGCGTGGCGGAGCGCCTGCTTCCCACCATGCACGGCGAGTTCACGCTGGTCGCCTTCCGCGACAAGCCGAGCGGCTCGGCGCACCTGGCGCTCGTGCACGGCGCGCCGCAGGAAGACCGCGAGACGCTCGTGCGCGTGCACCAGCCCGTGTCCATCCTCGACCTGCTGGACAGCGCGTCGACGTCGCACTCGTGGAATCTCGCGGCCGCGATGCAGGCCGTGCAGCGGGCGGAAGCGGGCGTCATCGTGCTGCTCGACTGCGCCGAGACGGCCGACGAACTGTTCGCCCAGTTCCAGGACAAGCCGTCCCGCCCCGTCGGCCGCGCGGCCAACCTGGACCTGCGCACCTACGGCATCGGCGCGCAGATCCTGCGCCAGCTGGGCGTGCGCAAGATGAAGCTGCTGGCCAATCCGCGCAAGATGCCTTCGATGACCGGCTTCGACCTCGAAGTGACCGGCTACCTGGCCAAGCCCGGGTGCGAGGTGAGCTCGTAATGAGCAGGCGGAACGCGGTACCATTGACCCATTAATCAACAAGACAAGAGAAAGCATAGCCATGACGGTAGGAACTTTTGAAAGCAATCTGACAGGTGAGGGCCTGCGCATCGGTATCGTGCAGGCACGTTTCAATGCCGATGTCGGCCATGGCCTGCTGTCGGCATGCCTGGCGGAATTGAAGCACCTGGGCGTGGCCGACGAGGATATCCTGCACGTGACCGTCCCCGGCGCGCTGGAAATCCCGCTGGCCCTGCAAAAGATGGCCGAGACGCAGCAGTTCGACGCCCTGATCGCGCTGGGCGCCGTCATCCGCGGCGAGACCTACCATTTCGAGCTCGTGTCGAACGAATCGGGCGCCGGCATCACGCGCATCGGCCTGGATTACGGCATGCCGATCGCCAACGCGGTGCTGACGACCGAGACCGACGAGCAGGCCGAGGCCCGCATGGCCGAGAAGGGCACCGATGCCGCGCGCGTCGCGGTCGAGATGGCCAACCTGCTGCTCGGCCTGGAAGAGCTGCAGGCCGAAGAAGAATAAGTTTCACTGAGTAAAATCATGACTGACAAGAACACGCACGCCAACCCCAACAAGAACCGCACGCCGCGCCACCGCGCGCGCGAGTTCGCCCTGCAGGGGCTGTATCAATGGCTGCTGAACAATGAGCCAGCCACCACGGTCGTCGCGAACATCCGCGGCGCGCACGGCTTCGACAAGGCCGATGGCGAGTACTTCACGGAGCTGCTGCACGGCACGATCGCCCAGTCGGTCGAGCTGCGCGAGGTGATTGCCCCGACCGTCGACCGGCCGATCGCGGAACTGTCGCCGATCGAACACGCCGTGCTGCTGCTCGGCGCGTACGAGCTGAAGAACAAGATCGAGATCCCGTACCGCGTCGTCATCAACGAGGCCGTGGAACTGGCCAAGTCCTTCGGCGGCATCGATGGCCACAAGTATGTGAACGGCGTGCTCGACCGCTTGGCCGGCAAGTTGCGTCCGGATGAGGTTGGAGCAGACGCGCGCCGCTGAGACGCTGTCGTCGGCTGTACGCAGGCCGTCCCGGGAAACCGGGACGGCCTTTTTGTTTGCCCTGGCCCGATGCTACCCGATATGTGTAATTTGGAGTTCCGTGATTTTACATGCGCATTACGGGAAAACGGAATTGAACTCGAGGCCGCGCCTGCCAATGATGATCACTCGTCCAATAACAACCTTTTTTGGAGGTGGAGACGTATGAAAAAACATTTCGTTCTGGCTGCGCTGGCAGCCGCTGCCCTGCTTGCAGGTTGCGGGGGCAGTAGCACGGATACCGGAGGGCAAACGCCCCGGCTGCTGGCTGGCAAACCTGTGGCGGCCGGCGTCAGTGCCGTCAACTCGACCAACTCAGGCTTTACCGCGCTGTCCACGCTGCACGTGGGCCAGACGGCCTATTTCCAGGTGCTGGGAAGCAAACTGCCCAGCACGCTGGCGCTGGACGTGACCGATTGCGCCGGCATGACGACGCTCTCGATTACCACCACCGAGGCGCACTACCGGTGCACACCGGGCAGTACGGCCGGCATGAAGCCCATCACGGTCAGGGACAAGACGGGCGGCGCGACGCTGTACACCGGCGCGGTGAACGTGCAGCCCACGAGCCAGCCGGCGTTGACGACGCCGTTCCCGATGCCCACCGTCGGCTTTAACCTGGGCAATTCATTGGAAGCCATCTGGGGCTATTCGATCCCGGGCCAGGCCGTCTATACGTCCGCCGCCAACGCCGGCTTCAATGCCGTGCGCATCCCGTGCGCGTGGATGTCGAACGCCGATGCCTCCGGTAATATCGATCCCGTCTACATGGCCAAGGTCAAGCAGGCCGTCGACTACAGCATCGCGGCCGGCATGTACGCCGTCCTCAACGTGCACTGGGACGGCGGCTGGTTCGACAGCAACATCGGCAACACGGTCGACCCGACCCTCGACGCGAAGTACCGCAAGATCTGGTCGCAGATCGCCACCGCGTTTGCCGGCTATGACAACCACCTGACGTTCGCGGCCGCGAATGAGCCGGTCATCGACACGCCCACGAAGATGACGACGCTCATGTCGTACTACCAGAGCTTCGTCAACACGGTGCGCGCCGCCGGCGGCAACAACACCAATCGCTGGCTCGTGCTGCCGATCCAGGGGGATGCGTCGTGGGTCACCGCGTTGCCGTCCGACTCGACCCCGGGTCGCCTGGGCGTCGAATTCCACAACTACACGCCGTCGCTGTTCACGATCATCCATACGGACCAGTCGTGGGGCAACGCGATCTACTTCTGGGGCCCGTCCTACCACTATTCGGGCAATCCCAGCCGCAACGCCACGTGGGGCGAAGAGGGTTACCTCGATGCGTTCCACCAGCAGTTGAAGGACCAGTTCGTCAGCAAGGGCGTGCCCGTGATGATCGGCGAAATGCAGGCCGCGCCAACGCCTGGCCTGACGAGCGCCAACCAGACCTGGAACAACGCGTCCCGGCTCTACTGGAACAAGTACGTGAGCGAATCCGCCCGCGCGCATGGCTTGAGCACGTTCTACTGGAGCACGCCGAACGCCCCGTTCGCGTATGACACCGGCGCCATCACCGATCCGGCCCTGGTCACTGCCCTGACCGGCGGCGTCGCACCGCCGCCGCCGAATGGCGCGCCGTACGCGGTCACGGGCGTCACCGCGACGGCCGGCACCGGCCAGGTCACCGTGTCGTGGAACGCCGTCAGCGGCGCCACCAGCTACCAGCTGTACCGCACGGCGAATTCCGGCAACGAATCCACGACGCCGTCCGTCACCGGTATCACTGGCACCACGTTCACTGACACGGGCCTGAATCCCGGCACGACGTATTACTACCGTGTGGCGGCGGTGAACAGCTCGGGCGCGTCCGGCTACTCGACCGAGGCGAGCGCGACTACCCCCGGCACCAACCCGGATCCGACGAAGTTCCACTTCGAGACCGACAACCAGCTGTGGGCGCCCAGCGGGTCGCTGATCAGCGGCGTCGCGATCTCCACCGCCCAACACTATGCGGGGCAGCGCTCGCTGGCCGTGAACTTCAACGGCACGGCGGCGGGCACCTCGTCGGTGGCCGTGAACGGCGTGGTGGTGCCGTCCGGTGCGACGATCACCTTCCGCGTCTACATCCCGGCCGGCAGCCAGATCACGAAGATCGAGCCCTATCTCCAGGACTACAACTGGAACTGGGTCTCGAACCCGGTCACGAGCTTCACGCCGGGTGCGTGGAACACGATCACGCTGACGGTGCCGACGTCGTCGGTCACGCCGCTGAATTCCCTCGGCGTGAACTTCACGACGGGGGCGGCGTGGACGGGTACCGTCTACGTCGACGCGATCAACTGGTAAGCCGCTTCGACACGGGCGTACTAATCCGTTAGACAGCAGTGCAAGGCCGCGTGCGACCGCGGCCTTTTTCATTGTGCGTGCGGAATTCATGCTGCGGTAATAGGTAGGGTGGGCACCCCGTGCCCACGTGTAACGTCAACAAACCGCGTACGTCACGCGTGGGCGGAGGCCGCCCACCCTACGGGTTTGCCGGTAAACCGTGTCGACAGGGATGGATCAATTCGCCAGTGCGCAAAAAAAATGAAAGCCACCGCGGCTTGCGCCAACGGTGGCTTTCGACCAGGAAGGGGGCAGGCTCAGAGCCCGGCGACTGTTTCGCCGTTCTGGCCACTGCTGCCGTGTGCCGCCTCGGCGGAGGTAGTGTCCGGCTTGGGCTGCGTGCTGACGGTTTTCAGCGTCGTGCTCGGGGCCGGGGACGGCGGGAAATAAATCGGAACGTTTTTACCGCTGGCAACCTGCTTCAGGCGCTTGTACTCCGTCAGCACCTTCGAGCCGTAGCCGGAATCGTCGTCGATGGCGCCCGCGCCGACATAGTTCTTCAGGCCCGCCTCGACGGAGCCCGTGCGGGTCACGTAATCCTTCAGGATCCGGGCACCGACACGGATGTTGGCGACCGGGTTCAGCGCGGCCTGCGAACCGCCCATGCCCTCGAATTTGTCGCTGTGGACCTTGGACATCACCTGCATCAGGCCCTGCGCGCCCATCGGGCTTTCCGCGAACGGATTCAGGCCTGATTCGATGGCCATCACGGCCAGGATCAGCAGCGGGTCCAGCTTGATATCGTGCGCCGTGCTGTAGGCGGTCGAGACAAGCATGTTGGCGGCGTCGCCGGCCACGCGGTAGCGGCGCGACAGCCAGTCCGTGACGTACTTCTGCTGGCGGGTAGGGCGGTTTGCCGCCGCCTTGGTGTCGGCATTCGCGACTTCGACCGCGGTTTCGGCATGCGCTGCCACCAGCTTGATCGACGCATTGCTGGCGACGACCGGTGCGGGCGCGCTCTGATGCGGGCTCAGGAAGTCCGACACCCGTTTCGCGAAATCGGGGCGGCTGTACAGCAGGGCAATCATTGCTACTGCGGATAGACCGAATACGGTCAAGGTATGTTGTGCGGTGGTAAGCACACCGCGTGCCGTTTTGGTCACGGAAGACCACGTGACTGGCTGGCTGGCCATCTGTTGGACGAGTCTTGCGCTCGCGCCGATGAATCGATGGATCATCGTCTCTCCTTTGTCGCGGAAAAAGCCATCCCGTCGCCGCGCAAAAGCGCAGCGGTCGAGCTACTCATGCCGTGCATCAGAAAACCGTCCGTCGCCGCTGCTGCGGTCGAGGAACGCCGTCATTGCTTGCTACAGCTGGGCCGCGCTGCGATGGAGGCGCCCAGTGGCTAAACAACTGTCTCGGGGTTGGTTGGGCAGACGCCCAGTGAAAACACTCCTTAAAATGTCGCTGGGGCCCCGACCCCGTGAAAGAATGAGACCGGCTAAAATCACGTGCTGGACGGGCCCGTCTCAATTTGTAGGCGGATTGTAGAAGCTCGTTTATATCAAGTCAATACTAGCACTTCCGTGTTTTATTACTTTTGGATCTAAGGTCCACCCTTGAGCTCATCAATTCTTTGGCAAATCAATCACTTGCCGGCGATTGTTGGCACCCCTCAAAAGATGTAAAAAAGAACCAAAAATTCGATGAACTACTCTGACCTACGGGATTTTATTGCTAAGTTGCAAGAAATTGGTGACTTCAAGCGCGTATCGGCGCCTATTTCACCGAATCTTGAAATGACGGAGGTGTGCGACCGTATCCTGCGCGCCGGCGGACCTGCGATGCTGTTCGAACAGCCGGTCGGCCCGGACGGCAAGCGCTATCCGATCCCCGTTCTGGCCAACCTGTTCGGCACGCCGCGCCGCGTGGCGCTGGGCATGGGTGCCGACGACGTGAGCGAACTGCGCCGCATCGGTCACGTGCTGGCCCGCCTGAAGGAACCGGAGCCGCCCAAGGGCTTCCGCGACATCATGGACCTCGGCTCGCTCGTCAAGGCCGTGTGGGACATGGCACCGAAGGAAGTGAAGGGCGCACCCTGCCAGGAAATCGTGTGGGAAGGCGGCGATGTCGACCTGGCCCGGCTGCCGATCCAGCACTGCTGGCCGGGCGACGTGGCGCCGCTGATCACCTGGGGCCTGGTGATCACGAAGGGGCCGAACAAGAAGCGCCAGAACCTGGGCATTTACCGCCAGCAGGTATTGGGACCGAACAAGGTCATCATGCGCTGGCTCGCGCACCGCGGCGGCGCCCTCGATTTCCGCGAGCACTGCATTGCCAACCCCGGCAAGCCGTATCCGGTCGCGGTGGCGCTCGGCGCCGACCCGGCCACGATCCTCGGCGCGGTGACGCCCGTGCCGGACACGCTGTCCGAATACCAGTTCGCCGGCCTCCTGCGCGGCCAGCGCACCGTGCTCACGAAGGCCATCGGCAGCGAGCTGCGGGTGCCGGCGTCGGCCGAGATCGTGCTGGAAGGTCATATCTATCCAGATGAAAGCCACCCGTCCGGTTTCGAGCACGCGCTCGAGGGACCGTATGGCGACCATACCGGCTATTATAACGAGCAGGACTGGTTCCCCGTGTTCACGATCGACCGCATCACGATGCGGCGCGACCCGATCTACCACTCGACCTACACGGGCAAGCCGCCCGACGAGCCGGCCGTGCTGGGCGTGGCGCTGAACGAAGTGTTCGTGCCTTTGCTGCAAAAACAGTTCACGGAGATCACGGATTTCTACCTGCCGCCCGAGGGCTGCAGCTACCGCATGGCCGTCGTACAAATCAAAAAGCAGTATGCGGGCCATGCGAAGCGCGTGATGTTCGGCGTGTGGAGCTTCCTGCGCCAGTTCATGTATACGAAATTCATCGTCGTCGTGGACGAGGACGTCGATGTGCGCGACTGGAAAGAAGTGATCTGGGCCATCACGACGCGCGTCGATCCGACCCGTGACACCGTGATGGTCGACAATACCCCGATCGACTATCTCGACTTCGCGTCGCCGATCAGCGGCCTGGGCAGCAAGATGGGCATCGATGCGACGAATAAATGGCCGGGCGAGACGAACAGGGAGTGGGGCACACCGATCACGATGACGCCGGAAGTGAAGGCCCGCGTGGACGGCATCTGGCAGCAGCTGGGATTGTGACGTCCGTTTGATGCAGCCGGATGCGTGCGCATTCTATATATAGGTGCGCGCGCCGCAACCGGCGCTTTATTTTGCGCGGGGCAACGCGGTGCAACGCGGTGTGCCGCCATCTCCACAAGCGGTTATAATGCGTGCTGGCGGGCCCCTGCGCATTGTGGCTCGGTTTACCTGGTCAGGTCGGGAACGAAGCAGCCAAAGCCGTTCACCGCAAGTGCCGCAGATCAGGCTCGCCTACTTACCTCAACAGCTGCCGCGGCAGCTGTTTTTGTTTGTCGCGCCGATGAGCGCCTAATGTTGCCGCTTCTATCCCGGTCTACGGTAAAATCGCGGTATGTCCTATCAAGTCCTCGCCCGCAAATACCGTCCCCGGAACTTCGAAACGCTGGTCGGCCAGGAGCACGTCGTCCGTGCCCTGACGCATGCGTTGCGCACGGGACGGCTGCATCACGCCTATCTGTTTACCGGCACGCGCGGGGTGGGCAAGACCACGCTGTCGCGCATCCTGGCCAAGTCGCTCAATTGCGTCGGGCCGGACGGGCAGGGCAGCATCACGGCCGAGCCGTGCGGCCAGTGCGAACCGTGCCGCGCGATCGACGCCGGCCGCTTCGTCGACTACGTCGAGATGGACGCCGCGTCGAACCGCGGCGTCGACGAGATGGCCCAGTTGCTGGAACAGGCGGTCTATGCGCCGAGCAATGCACGCTTCAAGGTCTACATGATCGACGAGGTGCACATGCTCACGAACCACGCCTTCAACGCCATGTTGAAGACGCTGGAAGAACCGCCCGAGCACGTGAAATTCATTCTCGCGACGACGGACCCGCAAAAGATCCCCGTGACCGTGCTGTCGCGCTGCCTGCAGTTCAACCTGAAGCAGATGCCGCCCGGCCATATCGTGGGCCACCTGGAAAACATCCTCGGCCAGGAAGGCGTGACGTTCGAACAGCCGGCGCTGCGCCTGCTCGCGCAGGGTGCGCATGGATCGATGCGCGATGCGCTGTCGCTGACCGACCAGGCCATCGCCTACGCGGCCGGCGCCGTCACGCTGGACGCCGTGCAGGGCATGCTGGGCGCGCTCGACCAGAGCTACCTGATCCGCCTGCTCGACGCCCTCGCGAACGAGGATGGCGCCGACCTGATGGCGGTGGCCGATGAAATGGCGAGCCGCAGCCTGTCGTACAACGGCGCCCTGCAGGATCTGGGCACGTTGCTGCACCGGATCGCGCTCGCGCAGACCGTGCCTGCCGCGCTGCCGGACGACCTCCCGGAACTGGCCGACATCCAGCGTCTCGCGACGCAATTCGATCCGCAGGAAGTGCAGCTGTATTACCAGATCGCCGTGCATGGCCGGAACGAGATCGGCCTCGCGCCGGACGAGTACGCGGGTTTCACGATGACCCTGCTGCGCATGCTGGCGTTCCGTCCGGGCCAGGGCGGATCCGGGCAGGTTGCCGCACCCGCGCCCGCCGCGTTGGCGCGCACGCTGCCGCAGGGCCAGCCGTCCCGTACGGCCGCCGCAGGAGCAACAGCAACGCAGGCCGCGCCGGCACCGGCCGCACGTCCGGCTACGCCGGGTGGCGCCGCCGCCGCCGCGATGCCTGCCGCCTCCGCACCACCCGCGCCGGCGCAGGG
>NZ_JBFUDR010000181.1:0-12577 GCF_056404615.1 Massilia sp. P2_C2
CCTCAATGCTGAGATTGGCATAAATTCCCCTTGTTTTTCAAGGGCTTACGATGTTATTTCGAAGTGGTCGCAAGACCTGGCACGCATTTCGCAGATAGTCCATCGAGCGCAGATAAATGCCTCGACCAACCAACTGCATACCTCAAGGAGCTTTGRCCATGAAAACCCTGATCATCACCGACCTGGCCCGTACCGAGACCCTGGACCGTGCCGCCATGACCACCGTGCGCGGCGGCCACAATCAATATTACGCACCGTCGTACACGTTCGGCGACATCACCTACGCCCCGTCGTCCGACTCGTCGATCAATGCCGCCCAGAGCCTGAGCCAGCTCCAGAACGTGATGACCGCCACGGCCAACGGTTCGGCTTTCGTCGACGGCGTGAACGTCCACAACGACGTGTCGCAGGACGGCAAGAACGTGATCGTGCGTCGCTGATCGACTGCTTATTGCCCCAACTTATTCAAACATTCATTCGAATTCAATCTGAGGAGAACGCCATGAAAACCCTGACCATCAAAGACCTGGACCGCGCCGAACAACTGGATCGCACCGCCATGGCGGCCGTGCGTGGCGGCTGGAACGTGTTTGCGCCGTCGTACAAGTTTGGCGACGTGACCTATGCGCCGACGTCCGATTCGTCGATCAACGCGATGCAGAGCCTGAGCCAGCAACAGAACGTGCTGACCGCGACGGCCAACGATTCGGCCTTCCTGTCCGGCGTGACCGTGAACAACACCACGCACCAGAACGGCAAAAACGTCATCGTCGGCTGAACCCATCGCGACCATCATTGACTATACTTTCGAGGAGCATTGACATGAACACTCTGATCATCAAGGACCTGGACCGCGCCGAACAACTGGATCGCACCGCCATGGCGGCCGTGCGTGGCGGCTGGAACGTGTTTGCACCGTCGTACAAATACGGCGACGTGACCTACGCCCCGACGTCCGATTCGTCGATCAACGCGATGCAGGCCCTGAGCCAGCAACAGAACGTGATGACGGCGACGGCCAACGATTCGGCTTTCCTGAGCGGCGTGACCGTGAACAACACGACGCACCAGAACGGCAAGAACAAGATTCTTGGCTGAGCGGGAGAGACCCATGTCATCCATCGCAATCCACGACCTGCCGCATCGCAACGAACTGGACCACCAGGCGATGTCGGCGGTGCAAGGCGGCAGCGCCTTCGGCAAGGACGTCAACGTCACGCTGAACGTCAACCAGCAACTGGCGCAGTTCCAGCAGATTGGCGTGAATGTCCTGAACAACAACGGCGTGATCGGCGCCGGGTTCGTCGGCCCCGATATCGATGTGGCCGCCACTCTGAAGGGGTTGAACAAGGTCGTGATCTGACCTCCGCCCTTTGCTTCGTCCCCTTGCCGGCCTGTGCCGGCAAGGGGATTCAGTCCGTTAACCTGCCATTCCAAGGAGGCATCATGGCTACCATCGTCATCAAGGATTTATCGGAAAACACCGAGCTGGATCGCCAGGCGATGTTCGCGATCGCGGGCGGGTCGCGCCTGCGCGCGGGCGGACGCTTCGTGCGGCCCGTCTCGCCAAGGGTCCGGCTGTTCGATCCGGCGCGAATCGCGGCCGCCAGGACGGATAACGACAAGCCGTCGCCGCGCTGAACACTCTTCCTTTCCTGCACAAAGCCGTCCGGCGAAAACCGGGCGGCTTTTTGTTTTTCATGTCCGACGAAACGCTGTTGGATCGCGCCGAACAGCCTCATAAATGTGTTGGGTCCGACCCGTCAGGCCGCATGCGTCACACGGTGCGATACGCACTTCCTCAATGCTGAGATTGGCATAAATTCCCCTTGTTTTTCAAGGGCTTACGATGTTATTTCGAAGTGGTCGCAAGACCTGGCACGCATTTCGCAAATAGTCCATCGAGCGCAGATAAATGCCTCGACCAACCAACCGCATACCTCAAGGAGCTTTGACCATGAAAACCCTGATCATCACCGACCTGGCCCGTACCGAGACCCTGGACCGCGCTGCCATGACCACCGTACGCGGCGGCCACAACCAATATTACGCACCGTCGTACACGTTCGGCGACATCACCTATGCACCGAAGTCCGACTCGTCGATCAATGCCRSCCAGAGCCTGAGCCAGCTCCAGAACGTGATGACCGCCACGGCCAACGGTTCGGCTTTCGTCGAYGGCGTGAACGTCCAYAACGACGTGTCGCAGGACGGCAAGAACGTGATCGTGCGTCGCTGATCGACGCAACKTATTCCMAGCATTCATTCGAATTCAATCTGAGGAGAACGCCATGAAAACCCTGACCATCAAAGACCTGGACCGCGCCGAGACCCTGGACCGCGCCACCATGACCACCGTGCGCGGCGGCCACAACGAATATTACGCACCGTCGTTCAAGATGGGCGATTTCACCTACGCCCCGTCGTCCGACTCGTCGATCAACGCGATGCAGGCCCTGAGCCAGCAGCAGAACGTGATGACGGCGACGGCCAACGAATCGGCCTTCCTGTCTGGCGTGACCGTGAACAACACCACGCACCAGAACGGCAAGAACAAGATCATCGGCTGAGTCGCTGCCGCGCGGGACCGACAACCGCTCCCGCGCGGCACTTCCAACCCATCACACAAACACACGCAACAAGGAGAACATCATGTCATCCATCCAGATCCGCGACCTGGCGCACAGCGCCGCACTCGACAACCAGGCCATGGCAGCCGTCCGCGGCGGCTTTGCCGGCGTGGGCAAGGACGTCAACGTCAACGTGAACGTCAACCAGCAACTCGGCCAGTTCCAGCAAATCAGCGTCAATGTCCTCAACAACAACGGCGTCATCGGCGCGAACTTCACGGGCCCGGACCTGCGCCTGGCTGCCTCGCTGTGGGGCGAGAACCGCGCCGTGTTCTGACCGGCACGACAATCACCACGACATCAGGAGACCCGCCATGAAAACCTTGATCATCAACGACCTCGCCCGCAGCGAACGCCTCGACCGCCCGACCATGTCCGCCGTGCGCGGCGGCTGGAAAGTCAACGCCGCGTCCTATACGTTCGGCGACATCAAATACGCCGGCACCAACGACACGTCGATCAATGCGATGCAGAACCTCGGCCAGGCACAGGGCGCGCTCACCGCCACCGCCAACGGTTCCGCATTCACGGACTGCATCCACGTCGACAACGACGTCGCGCAGAACGGCAAGAACACGATCGTGCGCCGTTGAAGGAACGCACGACAGACCGCGACAAGCTGAAAAGTGGACTACACTGGGGAGACCGGCGTCCGGTCTCCCTTCTTCCCGTTTGGAGAGCATATGGCTACCATTACCGTCAAAGATCTTCCCGCCAGCATGGCACTGGACCGCAAGGCCATGTCGGTCATCCACGGCGGTGGCGGGGCGCCCTGGGTCTTCGGCTGGATCCAGCCCTATTTCGATGCATCCCCGGGTCCGGTCCCGGTGATCAACTTCTATCAGATCAATAACTATGCCGACCAGATGATCAATCAGTATCAGATGGTGTCGGTCAACAATACCGGCGCGAACGCCTCGCTGAACGTGGGCGTGGATGAAAGCAGCCTCAACAAAGCCGTGCGCCCGACGACCTGAAGCCCGAGCCGGTCATGAGCTGCGATGCCGCCTTCCACTGGACATCCGTCGCACAGACGGATGTCGGGCGCGTGCGTAGCCGCAACGAGGACGCTTGCCTGGCCCAGCCGCAGCGCGGCTTGTGGGTCGTGGCGGACGGCATGGGCGGACATGCGTTCGGCGATGTGGCGAGCCGGACCGTTGTGGAAGCCCTCGACCGGTTGCCGCCGCCCACCAGCCTGGCCCGCTACATCGACGGCGCGCGCGCGACGCTCGTGCAGGTCAACGGCACCTTGAGCGCCGAGGCGCGCGCGCGGCACGTGCCGGTGATGGGCAGCACGGTCGTGGTCCTGCTCGCGGTCGGCACGGAAGCGGCCTGCCTGTGGGCCGGCGACAGCCGCATCTACCTGTACCGGCACGGCCGCCTGCAACAGCTCACGCGCGACCACAGCCAGGCCGCGGYGCTGCAGGCACGCGGCGTCGACGCCGCCGCCTCCGCGGCCGTGGGCGGTAACATGATCACGCGCGCGGTGGGCGCGAGCGATTCCCTGGACGTCGAGGTGACCACGCTGTCCGTGCGCGATGGCGACATCTTCCTGCTGTGCAGCGACGGCCTCAGCAACCCGGTCCCCGAGCAGGACATCCGTGACACGCTCGCGTGCGGCGATTGCGCCCAGGCGGCGCAGACGCTGGTCCGGATGGCGCTGGAGAATGGCGGGCGCGACAATGTCACGGTCGTCGTGGCGCAGGCGAATGACATGTCCATCGATAAAACCTTGTTGAATCCGGCGTTGTAATCACCGTCCGTGAATGGCTTGCGTGAGGTGGTGGGCACGTTCGCGGACCGCATGCGCTTGGTGGGCTCGGGGAGCCCACCCTACGACTTGCGCAACAGCATTGTAGGGTGGGCATTTGAGGCCGGGGGGGATTGATGCCGGGGGCATCAATCCAATGAAACGTGCCCACGCGGACGTTCAATGGGTTTTGCGGAAATCCTTCGAATGCAGGCCGTGCTTGCGCAGCAGGATCTGCAGGTGCGAGCGATTCATGTCCCAGCGCCGCGCCAGTTCCGCCACGGTACCGCCGACTTCCTGCAATCCGCGCTCCAGGCAGAGCCGTTCCGCCTCGTCGCTGGCCACGCGCTTGGCCTCGGCCAATGAGACGCTCGCGCCGTCGACGCGATCCAGTTTCAGGCCCGCGCCCGCTACAGCCGGCCGGATATCTTCCGGCAGGTGAGAGAGGTCCGCCGTCTCGCCAGCCAGGCAACTGATGCGGTACATGAGGTTGCGCAGCTCACGGATATTGCCGGGATACGAATAACGCAGCAAAAAGTCGCGCAAGCGCGCCGTCAACGCCACCGGTCTCCGCTTCAGCGCTTCCGCCGCCTCGTCGCCGTAATACGCAAGCAGCAGCGGAATCTCGTCCTTGCGCTCGCGCAGCGGCGGCAGGGTGACGTGGATGACGCTGAGCCGATAAAACAGGTCTTCGCGGAACGTGCCCTGCTCGATCAGCTTGCGCAGGTTTTTATTGGTCGCGGCCACGATACGCGCGTCGACGGCGATGGTCTCGTCCGATCCGACGCGCTGGATCTCATGCGATTGCAGCACGCGCAGCAACTTCACCTGGCCGGGCAGCGGCAGTTCTCCGATCTCGTCGAGGAAGATGGTGCCCTTGTGCGCGCTTTCGAACTTGCCCTTGCGGTCATTGGCCGCGCCCGTGAACGCGCCCTTCTTGTGGCCGAACAGTTCCGATTCGAGCAGGCTGTCGGGGATCGCGCCGCAGTTGACGGAGATATACGGCTTGTCGGCGCGCGCGCCATTCGCGTGGATCACCTTGGCCATCAGCTCCTTGCCGGTGCCGCTTTCGCCATCGACGAGCACGGGCAGGTCCGTGGGCGCCGCCTTTTCCGCGATTTCCAGCGCGTCGAGCAGCTTCGGGTTGTCGCCGAACGTGCCCTCGAACACGAAGCTGCGGGCCAGCAGTGCGCGCCGGCGTTCGCCGGTCGGCGGTTCGGGCACGGGCTCTTCTCCCGTGCGGCGCTCGACGTCGCCGCTCACGGCCTGCACGAAGCGTTCCTTGTGCGACAGCTGCATCACCTCGTCGCGCAGGCTGTTGGTTTGGCGCAGCAGTTTATCCACGTCCGGCCGTTCGAGCCGCGTCGCCCAGCGCAGGGTGGAACGCATGATCTCGATCTTCTCCAGCAAGGCCGCATACGACATTGCGGAACCGCGTTCGCCGCCCGGATTGAACAGTTTCATGAGATGCCCGCCCCCAGCTGCTTTTGCACCAGCTCGTAGTACATGCCGCGCCGCGCCAGCAATTCGTCGTGGCGGCCCTGCTCCGTGATCTTGCCTTCGTACAGCACGACGATCTTGTCGGCCCGCATGATCGTGCTGAGGCGGTGCGCGATGATGACGGCCGTGCGTCCCTTCAAGATCGCTTCCATGTTGGCCATGATGTTGCTCTCGGACTGCGTGTCCAGCGCGGAGGTCGCTTCGTCGAACACGAGCAGGCGCGGGTCGTGGTACAGGGCGCGCGCGATGCACAGTCTCTGCACCTGGCCGCCGGACAGGCCCACGCCGCGTTCGCCCACCACCTGGTCGTAGCCGAGCGGCAGCTTGCTGATGAACGCATGYGCATCGGCCATCTTCGCCACTTCCTCGACGCGGCGGCGGTCCGGGCTGTCGTCGCCGCTGGCGATGTTTTCCGCGATCGTGCCGGAGAACAGCAGATTGCTTTGCATGACGTAGCCGACCTGGGCCCGGTAATAGCCGCGGTCGATGGCGGTCATCTCGTAGCCATCCACGAAGATCTTGCCTTCGCTGGGCGGATAAAAGCCGACGAGAAGCTTCGCCAGCGTGGTTTTGCCGGAACCGCTGCGGCCGACGATGGCCACGGTTTGGCCGGGCTTGATGTCGATGTCGATGTCTTCGAGCACGTACGGCGTGTCCTCGCCACCGTAGCGGAAAAACACGTGTTCGAGCCGGACCTCACCCTGCAGGTCGGGCAGGATGACGCGCGCGGCGACGTCGGCGGGTTTCTGTTCCGGTTCGATGTCGAGCACGTCGCCGAGGCGTTCCATCGCGACGCTGGCGTCACCCATGCGGCTCCACAGGCCCACCAGCCCCATCAGCGGGCCCAGCACGCTGCCCATCAGCGCATTGAATGCCATCAACTGCCCGATCGTCAGTTCGTGCGCCAGCACAAGGCTCGCGCCGGCCCACAGGATCACGATCGTGGTCGCGGAATTCAGTATCTGGCTCGCGAGGCCGACGAGGATGCTGAACGATTGCGAGCGGTACTGCGTCTCCAGCGCCTTGACGTATTTCTTTTCCCATTTCAGGCGCACGGGACGCTCGCTGCCCATGCCCTTGATCGTCTCGATGCCGCCCAGCGCTTCCATCAGGAACGATTGCGCATCCGTCGACGCGGCGAACACTTCACGCGCGTATTCCTTGATGCGGGGCGTCGCCAGCACGGTCAGCGCGATGATCGGGATCACGAAGCCGATCAGCAACATGGTCAGCTTGACGTTGTAGAAGAACAGGATCGTGAAGTACATGAACACCATCAGCAGGTTGAGCAGGGTGGTCACGGTCGATTCGGTCAAGAACGCCCGGATCGTCTGGTTTTCCGAAAAGCGCGCGAGGATGTCGCCCGTCTTGCGCTTGGCAAAGAAGGAATAGGGCAGCGACATCGTGTGTTTAAAAAACTGCGCCATCATCGAGAAATCGAGGTTGCGCACCATGTAGTTCGACAGGTAGGCACGCAACGTGGTCATCACCTGGGAAAACGCGGTGGAAATGACGAGGCCCAGGATCAGCAGGTGGAGCAGGCCCAGGTTCTGGTGCACGAGCACGCCGTCGAGGATGTTCTGGATGATCAGCGGCGGCACGATGCCCAGCATCTGGATCACGAACGTGGCGAGGAACAGGTGCAGCAGGATCTTGCGGTAGGGCCGCAAATAGCCGACAAAGCGCAGCCACGGCGAGCGCGAGGCCGTCAGTTGCACAAGCTGCTCGCCCGGCGTGAACACGAGGCAGGTGCCGCTCCAGCCCCGTTCGAATTCTTCCACGCTCAGCTTCTTGAAGCCGACGGCCGGATCCGCCACCCAGACCTGGTCCGGCGAGACGCCGTACACGATCACGTAGTGGTAACCCTCCCAGTGCACGACGAACGGCAGTTCGAAGCCCTGCAGCGCGTCGAACGTGCATTGCACGCCGCGCGCGCCGAATCCGAGCGCCTCGCCCGCGCGCGCGAGGCTGTCCAGGGTGGCGCCCTGCGCCGTGACATTGGCCAGTTCGCGCAATTTACCTAGCGTCATGTTGATGCCGTAATGGCGGCACAGCATCGCCAGGCAGGCGGCGCCGCAATCCATTTCCTCGGCCTGCTCGACCCAGGCGAAGCGCTTGATGACCTTCTCGCCCGCCTTCGGTTGCGAGGCGAGATCGAGCACGACGGGCCGCTTCCTCCTTTCGGCCAGTTTCTTTTGCCGGTGCAGCTCGCGCTCGAGGAAGCGCACGCGTTCCTCGATCACGTCGCGGAACCTGGCATTGCGCTCGAGGATGAAATGCGCCGATTTTTCCGGGATGACGAGCACCGTCGTGTCCATCGCGGCGACGATCGTGGCCGGCTGTTCCTGGCGCATCAGGCAGGCGCGTTCGCCGAAGATCTCACCGGGACCCAAGGTGGCCAGCACGTACTCGTCGGTGCTGTCATTGACGACGACGCGCACTTCTCCCTGGCGCACGACGTACAGCCGGCGGTCGTCGCGCGCGCCCTGCTTGAGGATTTCCTTGCCGCTGACGATGCGCTTGACGCCCACGCTGCGCACGAACTCGTCCATTTCGGGCTTGCTGACCTTGCCGCGCAGGTCGAACAGCTTCGCCACGAGCCCGCCGGCCGAGCTGATGGCGACGTAATTGTTGATGAAGTCGAGCGCGGCGGGATTGCGGCCGATGACGGGTTCGATCGCGCTGCGCGGGATGAACCACAGCTCCGTCTTCAGCGCCGCGCGCGCGGACAGTTCGTGCCGGTAGCTGCGCAGCATGGCGAGCTCGGCGAACACCTCGCCCGTCTTGCGCACGCCCATGCTGGTTTCCTTGCCGTGTTCTTCGCTGAACACGCGCACGGAACCGGCGCGGATGATGTACAGGCCGTCGGCCGCATCGCCCGCCTTGCAGATGGTGTCGCCGAAGGCATAGTTGCGCGTCTCGATGGCGGCCGCCAGCCTGTCGAGTTCCTCCGCCGTGAAGATCGACAGGATCTCGACGGCGGCCAGGAATTCCGCAGGGGATTGCTGTTGTTGCGCCAGTGAGTCCATGACGTCGCGGCCATCGCCGGCTCAGCGTGCGGGACAGGCTTCGATGATGTGCTCCTGCGCCCGCGCCGCCAGCCATTCCTCGCGCAGCAGGCGGCGCACTTCCACGGCCGTTTCCTCGTCCAATGTTGCGGGATACCTGGTGTTGACCATGTAGATTTCGAACAATGTCCGGTCCGGCGACGGAAACGGCCCGAGCAAATCTCCGGCTGCCGCGTTGAACACGCGCGCCTCGATGTCCGGCTTCAGCGAGCCGCGCAACACCTTGCCGATCACGCCGCCGTTTTCGCGCGCTTCTCCGACCGAATATTCGCTCACCATCTCGGCGAAGCTCTCGGGATCGTCGGCCAGTGCCGACATCATTTCCCTGGCCTTGCCTTCGGAATCGAGCACGATGTGGCTGATCTCGACGCTGTCGAATTTAGGGGAATTCAGCTTGAAATATTGCTCGACGGCTTGTGGACTGCAGACCTGTTCCATCATCCTTTCCTGGATGAGGCCGTCGATGATGTAATCCTCGAATTCGTCCAGGCTGACGCCCATGACGTCGAGATAGTGATTCATGTCTGCGGCGCGGTGCAGCCCCTGAATGCGGCGGAACTGGTCGGCGCGTTCCTGGATCGCCTCGGGGGCGGGTTGCACGCCCTGTTTTTTTGCCGCCAGCACGGTCAGCTTGTCGCGCACCATCTGCTCGACGAGTCCTTCGAACTGCCCGGTCAGCTTGAGTGTCCGGATGAAGTCATCCGTATCGATGACGACATCGTCGATGCGCACAATCCCGGCCATGTGGTCTCTCCCTTTGTACCGGCGCATGCAGCTGCGCTGCCACGCCGGTCGACGCCCTCGTCTATCCGTTGTAGCAGGCTGCCGGGCAAAGTCAATGTCCG
Organism: Massilia sp. P2_C2; assembly: GCF_056404615.1. Lineage (NCBI taxonomy): Bacteria > Pseudomonadati > Pseudomonadota > Betaproteobacteria > Burkholderiales > Oxalobacteraceae > Massilia > Massilia sp. P2_C2. The sequence goes on from NZ_JBFUDR010000181.1 coordinate 9,794, forward strand.
CACGGGCGGCGGCCGGCGCCGCCCGTGGTGTGCTATTGCGGCAGGCCGTTGTAGCCATCGGATGCGCGCTGCAGGCGCACGAAGACGTCGCGGGCCGGCAGCGTTTCGCCCGCCTGCAGTCCGGTGCGCGGGTCGTCCATGACGGGCGTCAGCACGAGGCTGCCCTCGACCCGGTCCGCGACGAAATACGATTTCAGCGCGGGCACGTGCACGACGAAATCGCCACGGCCATGGCGGTAGCGGCTGACGAGTTGCGCCACGGCCGCGTTGCCCAGTTCGGACGTGCGCCAGCCGTCGTGCGTGCCCATGACGAAGATCGAGGTGGCCACGCGGTCGCCGACCCTGACCGGGTAGAGGTTGCGCCTTATGTCGACGAGCAGGGTTTCGGGATCGGTCTCGTGGGTGAAGCCGCGCAGGGCATCCAGGCGGACCTGGTAGACCTGCAGCGGCTCGCCCAGCGTGGCCTGGCGCACTTCGTCGACCGACGTAAAGCCCAGCGAAGCATAGTTGCCGGCATTGACGACCCGTTTGAGCGTCGCGAGGCCATCCTGCGCGGCTGTCGCCTGGCTGGGACGGGGACGCGGCTGGCTATGCGTGGTCTGGCATCCGCCCAGGAAACAGGCCATCGCAACGAGCATCAATAAAGGAAGTTTGTGCATGTCAGTCTCCTTTGTACGTGATGTTGTAATAGTCGTTCCAGTGCGTATGACCGGAATCGCTGACGTAGGACGCATAGGTGATGATGCTTTCGGTGCCGCCGGTCAGCGTACTGAGATTCGTGTAAGGCTCGGGATCGTTGATGTCGACATATTGCACACCGCCTAAAGTGAGATAGCCCTTCACGACCATCATGTGCCCGCCGCCGCCGGGCCAATGCCAGCTGAATGCGATGGGTTTTTTCCTGCAATAAATCTGCGTCCGGATTTGCGCGAAGGTGAGCGCCGTATCGGAGGTCTGGTCGGCCGTGAAACCGTATTTCTCGTATTCCGGCCAGCCGCCGTTATTGCAGCTTCCGGAATTGTTCGAGCAGCAGGTCGTCAGGCCGAAACGGTTGTTCGCCTCGACGCACTGGGCAACGTCGTGGCCCAGGAAGCGCATCGTCATTTGTCCGCTTGCTGCCCAGCACCAGTTCGAGGCCTGTTGCGGCAGTCGCGGGACATCGATCGTCGCCACCAGCGGTGGATTACAACAGGCCGACAAGGTTCCCAACATAAAAAGTCCGCCAAGCATATGCGCGAAGTTCATCACAGCGAGCCTCCAGCGAGTTCGTTCATGGATGTAGGAATCGGCACGATCCCTCCCGCATAAAGGTAGGGCAGGCGGATGGCGAACCCAACCTTATTCCGACGATCTGTTGACCCCGCTCATTTGCCCATTGCTCGTTTTGAATTAGTTATAGGCGGCAATATTTCCGATCGCGAAAGCGGTGTCGAAATGCGCATGCGGTATCATCACGCGATGCGCCGTCTCGTCATCATCGTCCTGCTGCTGGTCTATCCATTCCAGGCCGCCTTGGCCGTGGCGGACAAGTGCTGCGCGATGACGCCCGCCGGCGTGACCCACCACAGCGTGGCGGCCGGCGCCGCGCCCGTGTTCGTCGCCGTCGACGACATCGCGTCCGCGGCGGATCCCCATTGCGCGGCATGCACGTTCGGCCACACCGCCTGCCTGCCCGCGTCCTTCGTCGTGGTACCCGCCGAGTCCCGGCATGCGGTGGACATCGCATTTTTCCCGCCTTTCCTGACGTCTCCTCCTCCCGGCCGCCTCGAACGGCCCAAATGGCCCGCCGCCGCCTGACCCGCGCGCGGCCTTGATCAGCGAACCTAAGAGCGTATCCCAGTAGGGTGGGCACCCCGTGCCCACGCGTGACGTATGCGGATTGCAAACGTCCGCGTGGGCGGAGACCGCCCACCCTACTGAGATAGGTTCTAAGGCTATCCCTCCGCGCGCCTGATAACCCATTTTTCAGGAGCAAGGAATGAACATATCCCTACGAGTAGCGGTGTGCGTCGCCGCATCCGCACTGGCATGGCGCTGCGGCGCCGCCGGGCCGGCGTCCACACCCATCGACCTGCCGACGGCGATCCGGCTCGCCCTCGACCAGCCCGCGGTGCGCGCGGCTGCCCACGAGGTGGCGGCGAGCCGGGCGCTGGTCGAACAGGCCGATCGCCTGCCGAATCCCGAACTCTCCTGGCTGCGCGAAGGCCAGCAGGCGGGCACGCGCACGACCACCGTGCAGATCAACCAGCCGGTCGAACTGGGCGGCAAACGCCGGGCCCGCGTGGCCGTCGCGCGGGAAGCGGCCGGGCTGGCCCAGGTCGACTGGCAGGCAAGACGCCAGGACATTCGCGCCGACGTGGTGACGGCCTGGCACGGCGTCCACATCGCCGCGCAAAGGCGTGAAGTCGCCCAGGCATTGACGGACCTCGCGCGCCGCACCGTGGACGTGGCCGGCAAGCGCGTGGCGGCCGGCAAGATCTCGCCGATCGACGAGACCCGGGCCCGCCTCGCGGCCGTCGACGCGGCGACGGCGCTGACCCAGGCGACAGGCGCGTTGACGATCGCCAGGACCCGGCTGGGCGCCCTGGTCGGCCAGCCGCCCGACACGCTCATGCTCGCCGCCGACAGCGCGCCCCTGCCGGACGTGGAGCCGCTCGCCGCGCTGCTGGCGCGGGCCGGAGACGCCACCGGGATCCGCCGCGCGCGCGGCCAGCTCGCAGCCCGGCAAGCCCAGGCGGACGCCGAACGGGCCGCGCGCATACCCGACGTGACGCTGTCGTTGGG
>NZ_JBFUDR010000182.1:0-12530 GCF_056404615.1 Massilia sp. P2_C2
GCCTTGCCACCTCGTCGAGCAAGGGGCGACCGGGAGGCCGCGCCCGCCATTCTAGTCATTATCGACAGACGGCCCCCGCGCGTCACGCGAACGCAGGCATCCCCGGCAGCAGCTTGTCGAGCGTGACGGGATAGTCGCGCACGCGCACGCCGGTCGCATTGTAGATCGCATTCGCCACCGCGGCCGCCACCCCGCAGATGCCCAGCTCGCCGACGCCCTTCGCCTTCATCGGCGACGCCATCGGGTCGGTCTCGTCGAGAAAGATCACCTCCTGGTGCGGGATGTCGGCATGGACGGGGACCTCGTAGCCCGCGAGGTCGTGGTTGACGAAGAAGCCGACCCGTTTATCCACGACGAGGTCTTCCATCAGCGCGGCGCCGACGCCCATCGTCATCGCACCGATCACCTGGCTGCGCGCCGACTTCGGGTTCAGGATGCGCCCGGCCGCGCACACGGCCAGCATGCGCCGCACGCGGACCTCCGCCGTCGCGGCATCGACGGCCACCTCCACGAAGTGCGCGCCGAACGTCGACTGCTGGTAGCGTTTCGCGAGGTCGCCGTACTCCATCCTGTCCTCGCCGACGATGTCGCCGTCGCGCGCGGCCTGCGCCAGCGACAGCGACTTGTCGCCCGCCTTCACCATGCCGTCCGCGAATTCGGCCCGCGCCGGGTCGAGGCCCAGCTTCCTGGCCACGTTCTCGCGCAGCTTCACGCACGCGGCGTACACGCCCGCCGTCGAGCTGTTGCCGCCCCACTGGCCGCCGGAACCGGCCGACACGGGATAGGCGGAATCGCCCAGCCGCACGGTGACGCGGTCGAGCGGTACGCCCAGCATCTCGGCCGCCGTCTGGCCGATGATCGTGTAGCTGCCGGTGCCGATGTCGGTCATGTCCGTCTCCACCGTCACCGTCCCGTCGCGCTCGAGCCGCACGCGCGCGGCCGACTTCATATTGATGTTGTTGCGGAACGCGCCGGCCATGCCGTAGCCGACGAGCCAGCGGCCGTCGCGCACCTGCCCCGGCTTCGGGTTGCGCCTGTTCCAGCCGAACCGTTCCGCGCCGATGCGCAAGGTGTCGACGAAGCGCCGCTGCGAGAATTTGCGGCCCGGCTTTTCCGGGTCGACCGTCGTATCGTTGACGATGCGCAGCGTAACAGGATCCATCCTGAGCTTGTCCGCCAGCTCGTCCAGCGCGATCTCCAGCGCCATCAGGCCGGGCGCCTCGCCCGGCGCGCGCATCGCATTGCCTTCGGGCAGATCCAGCACGGCTTGCCGGATCTGCGTGAAGCGGTTGGCCCCCGCGTAGAACAAACGCGTCTGGTTGACGGCCGTTTCCGGCTGGCCGTCCGGCAGGTTGCCCGACCAGCTCTCGTGCGCGATGGCGGTGATGCGCCCCTCGCGCGTGGCGCCGATGCGGATGTGCTGGATCGTGGCCGGCCGGTGCGTCGTGTTGTTCATCATCAGGGCGCGCTGCAGCGTGACCTTCACGGGCCGCCCCGAGGCCTTCGCGCCCAGTGCCGCCATCAGCGCTTCCGACCGCAGGAACAGCTTGCCGCCGAAGCCGCCGCCGACGTACGGCGACACGAGGCGCACGTTGTCTTCGGGGATGCCGAGCGTCCTGGCCATGTCCTGCACGCCCCAGTGGACCATCTGGTTCGACGTGTACAGCGTGAGCTTTGCGGATTCGCCGCCCGTACCCTCCCACACCGCCAGCGAAGCATGCGGTTCCATCATCGCGTGGGTCTGGTCCGGCGTCGTGTAGGTCGCGTCCAGCCTGACCGGCGCCGCCGCGAATGCCTTGTCGAAGTCGCCGATCCTGGTCGTCGATTTCTCCTTGTCCTTGCCGGCCGGCCCGGCCGCATTCATCGCCGCTTCGAGATCGTACACGCCGTTCTGCGGCGCATACTCGACGCGCACGAGGCTCGCGGCGGCCCGCGCCTGTTCGAAGGTCTCCGCGACGACGACGGCAACGGCCTGGTGGTAGTGCTGCACGTCCGGACCGGCCAGCAACCTGGCCGTGTTCTTGTCGCCCTTGCCCAGCCGGCCCGCGTTCTCGTGCGTGACGACGGCAAGCACGCCGGGCGCCGCGCGCGCCGCCCTGGTATCGAGCTGCGTGATGCGGCCCTTGGCGATGGCTGCGCCGACGACCCAGCCATACGCGGCGTTCGGCGCCACCCGGTGCTGTTCGTAGGCGTAAGGCGCCGTGCCCGTCGTCTTGTACGGGCCGTCGATGCGGTCCGTCGGCTTGCCGACCACCTGCAGCCGGTCGATGGGATTGGTGGTGGCGGGTGTCGTGAATTTCATGCCTGTCTCCCATGCCTTGCATCGGCCAGCACGGCGGCGAGCGTGCGCTGGACCAGCGGGACCTTGAACGCGTTGTCGGTGGTGACGCGCACCCCGGCCAGCAGGCCATCCGTCACGGCCTGCGCGCCGTGCGGCATGGCAGCCTCCGCCGCCGGCACACGCCACGGCCGGTGCGCAACGCCGCCCAGCGCCACGCGGCCGCTGCCGTCGGGCTGGACGACGGCCGCGACCGCGACGAGCGCGAACGCATACGACGCCCGGTCGCGCACCTTGTGGTAATAGTGCCGGCCGCCGAGCGGCGGCGGCAGCGTGACGGCCGTGATCAGTTCCCCCGGCGCGAGCGTGTTCTCGATGTGCGGCGTGCCGCCCGGCAGCCGGTAGAAATCCGCGATGGGGATCGTGCGCGCCGTGCCGTCCGGGCGCACCGTCTCGACACGAGCGTCCAGTAGCTGCATCGCCACCGCCATGTCGCTGGGATGCGTCGCGATGCACGCTTCGCTGTGACCGATGATCGCCAGCTGGCGCGTGAAGCCGCCGATCGCGGAACAGCCGCTGCCCGGCTTGCGCTTGTTGCACGCCATGTTCGTGTCGTAGAAATACGGGCAGCGCGTACGCTGCAGCAGGTTGCCGGCCGTCGTCGCCTTGTTGCGCAGCTGCGGCGAGGCGCCCGCGAGCAAGGCGCGCGACAGCACGGCGTAGTCGCGCCGCACGCGCAGATCGGCCGCGAGGTCCGTGTTGCGCACGAGGGCGCCCACGCGCAGGCCGCCGTCCCCGATCGGTTCGATCCGGTCGAGGCCCAGGCCATTGACGTCGACGAGGTGCGGCGGCGTCTCGATCTCCAGCTTCATCAGGTCGAGGAGGTTCGTGCCGCCCGCGATGAAGCGCGATCCCGGGTGACGGGCGGCGGCGGCCGCCGCTTCTGCCGGCGTGCGGGCGCGTTCGTAGATAAAGGCCTTCATGCGGGCCTCCCGCCGGCGTCGACGATGGCCTCGATGATGTTCGAGTACGCGCCGCAGCGGCAGATGTTCCCGCTCATCCGCTCGCGCAGTTCGAGCGGCGAGAACAGCGGCTGTACGTTGAGATCCGAGGTGACGTGGCTCGGGATGCCGCGCCGCAGTTCGTCCAGCGCCGCCACGGCGGAGAGAATCTGGCCGGGGGTGCAGTAGCCGCACTGGTAGCCGTCGTGCTTCACGAACGCGGCCTGCATCGGGTGCAGCCTGTCAGGCGTGCCGAGGCCCTCGATCGTGGTGATCTCGGCGCCTTCGTGCATCACCGCGAGGCTGAGACAGGCATTGATGCGGCGGCCATCCACGATGACCGTGCAGGCGCCGCACTGGCCCTGGTCGCAGCCCTTCTTGGTGCCGGTCAGGCGCATATGCTCGCGCAACATGTCGAGCAGCGTCGTGCGCGTGTCCAGCTCCATCTCGTAGCGCTGGCCGTTGACGTGCAGCGCCACCTTCGCCTTGACAGGTGGGGGTGTGGCGGCCGCGCCGCCGGTCTCCGGTCCCTGCGCGTCGGCCACGGACGGCAGCACGGCCGCCGAGGCGGACAGCGCGCCGCCGATCAGCAGGTCGCGCCGGGTCTGGTTGATGTCGTTGGGGTCGGTCATGGATTGCCTCCTCCTCGTGCCGGGACGGACGACGTTGCCAGCCCTGCAAAGCCGTCAGATTCAGGATATTAATGCCGTTTTACCGGAAAGCCGTGCACGGTTGACTATGAAAATCGGGTAGATTCGGCAAATTTTTTTTCCCAACCGAGAGATGATGAGCATCAGGAATTCGAGGAAGTATTCGACTTTTCAGATTGCTAAAGGGTGATCGACCCGTGCTACCATCCGCCGCGATGCCTGACCGAGGGCATCATTCGCACACGGAGGACACATGAAACGCCTGCTGTTCGCAACATTCTTGGGCCTGGCCTGCGCCAGTGCTTCCGCCGCCGATCCGTCGGCCCCGTCGAAGGCCATCAGCGAGGTCACGGGCAGTCTCGTGGCGGGATCGATCATCGCCGTGGGTGTCACGGGCAGCGTCGTCGTCGAGAGCGTCCTGGCCGTCGGCGACGGCATCGACGTCGTGCTGGAAGGCGCGGGCCAGGCCAGCCGTGCCACCGTGCACCTGTCGGGCGAAGCGGCGCGCGGCCTGTCGATCGGCGCCGGCACGGTGCTGCAGGTCGTCGCCATGTCGGCCGGACAGGCGCTGGTCCTGTCGGGCAAGGTGCTCGCCTTCATTCCGAACGAGGTCGGCCAGGCGCTGCTGCACCATGCGCGCGCGGCCTGAGCGGGCCGCGCCGGTTCTGGTGCTGCTTCTGGCGCTGGCCGTCGCGCAGCCAGCGCATGCGGGCCAGGCCTGCCGCGAAGAACCGCTAAGCGTGGAAGAAGTCCGCCAGTCGCTGGCGCTCGCGCAGCGCACGTTCGCCGCGCTCGATGCGAGCGGCGCCAGCATCGCCCTGATTTCGCGCGCCGGCCAGGACCTCAGCAAGTACGGGCTGGAATACTCGCACATGGGCATCGTCGTGCGCGACCACGCGGCCGGCCGCTGGACCGTCGTGCACGAACTGAACGCGTGCGGCACGGCCGCCTCGGACCTGTACGTGGACGGCGTCGGCAACTTCTTCCTCTCCGACCTGTACCGCTACCGGACGCAGGTCGTCATTCCCGGCCCGGAGTTGCAGGCGCGCGTCGCTGCGCTGCTCGCAAGCCGCACGGGCCGGCGCCTGCACGAGCCGCACTACAACATGCTGGCTTACGTGTACTCGACCCGCTACCAGAACTCGAACCAGTGGGTGCTCGAGACCCTCGCCGCCGCGAGCGCCCCGGCGGGCGCCGTCGAGACACGGGCCGAGGCCCAGTCCTGGCTGYGTACCCAGGGCTATCGCGTGCCGACCGTGCACGTGGATGCGCTCGCGCGCCTCGGCGGCCGCATGTTCCGCGCCAACGTCGCCTTTGACGACCATCCGTTCGACCGCCGCATGGCCGGGCAGATCGACACCGTCAGCACGGACGCCGTCGTGAACTTCGTGCGCGGGCGCGATCCGCAGGTGCGGGTGTTCGTCGTCGAGTGAATGTGAACTTCCCGCCCTGCCCTACAAGCCGCTCGCGGCAAGCCTCGCGCTGGCGGCGGCGAGCCCGGACCGATCCGTGGTCCGTACGTGCTCGTGGCGGTGCCGACGCCGGCCACTATCTGCTGCTCATTCTGCCTCTGGCCTCACCGGCCGTGCGCACACGTCGCTGACGTCGTCCCCGCCTCATCAGACGGACTGCGGCGGCTCATGTTGCAACGCTTCCTTGATACACGCAACCACGATCGCACGGAAGGCGCTATACTTTACCCAAGGAAATAGATTTTCGATTGCCGTCACCAAATCCGGCATATTCAAGCTATTCTACCTGCATAAGCGGGGCGATTGCCGCGCCGAAATCGGCATTTCCGTCAATTAATACTTGAACAACTTTGGTGCACTGGGCACAATGGCCATGACGCGGCGCACAATCTGCGCTGGTTGAAGATGAGGACAGACCGTGCTCGTGACCGATAGCCTTCCATCGCCAAGCCCCGCCGCCTACGCGGATCCGCGCCTGCGCTGGCTTGCGGTCGTCATCCTGGTGATCGTCGCCTGGCTTGCCGCGCTGCCCTTCCTCAGCAGCCGCGAGGCCGACACGACGATGGCGGAGCTGCAGACCGTGATCGACAAGGAACGCGCCTACGACCGCCTGCTCGACGTGTTGAAGGATGCCGAAACGGGCCAGCGCGGCTATGTCATCACGGGCGACGCTTCGTTCCTCGCGCCGTACGAGGAAGGGTCGGCCGCCGTGCCGGACGCCTTGCGCACGCTCGAGCCGCTGGCCGACAGCGCGGAGGAACGGGCGATCCTGGGCGAGGTCGCGCGGCTCGCGCGCCAGAAACTGTACGAACTGGCGACGACGATCCGGCTGCGCCGGGACGGCGGCTTCGGTCCCGCCGTGGCCGTCGTCGCGCACGACAATGGCAGGGTGACCATGGACCGCCTGCGCACGCTGATCGGCGAGCGCCTGAACGTGCTCGGGCGCCAGCGCCTCGTCCTGCGCGCCCGCCTGAACACGGCGCTGGCCTACAACACCGTGCTGGCGATCATCGCCGGCCTCGCGGGCGCCCCCGTCATCGGCCTGTCGCTGTGGGTGACCAACCGCAGCCTGCGCGAACGGGCGCAGGCCGTGGAACATGCGGAACATCTCGCCGAGGCCGAGGCCGAGCAGGCCCGCCAGAGCCAGGCGCGCAACCAGCGCCTCGCCGTCGCGTCGCAAATGCTGCAGACGATGGACAGCCTGACCCGCGCCGAGGAACTGCGCGACGTGCTGCCGGCCTACCTGCCCAAGCTGCTGCCCGACAGCAACGGGGCCGTCTACCTGTACCGCCACTCGCGCGACTTCCTCCAGCGCGTCGCCACCTGGGGCGGCGCCGAGCACCAGCCGGAACTCGTCAGTCCCGACGAGTGCTGGGGCCTGCGCTTCGGCCACGCGCACGCGACCCGCGCGGGCGACGGCATGCATTGCGCCCACCTGGGCGAGACGCCGCCGGGCCGCACGGACCTGTGCGTGCCCCTGATCTCGCAGGGGGAGGTCCTGGGCCTGCTCGTCACCAGCATCCCGGCGGGGCCGCTCGCCGCGCTCGACCTGGCCGCCGCCAACACGATCAGCGAACAGCTGGCGCTCGGCACCAGCAACATCAACCTGCGCGAAGTGCTGCGGCGCCAGTCGACCGTCGACGAACTCACGGGCCTGTACAACCGGCGCTATCTCAGCGAGACGCTGCGCCGCGAACTGTTCCGGGCCGAACGCAAGCGCGCCGCGCTGGCCATCGTGATGGTCGACCTGGACCACTTCAAGCGCATGAACGACACGTATGGACACGACGCCGGCGACGCCGTGCTGCGCGCGGTCGGGCAATGCCTGCGCGACGGCGTGCGCCGCAGCGACATCCCCTGCCGCTACGGCGGCGAAGAACTGGTGCTGATCCTGCCCGAATGCGATGCGGCGGCGGCGCTGCGCTGCGCCGAGGGGATCCGCAGCGCCATCGCCGCCCTCGAGCTGCGCAGCGGCGATACGCTGCTGCCGCCGGTGACGGCATCGTTCGGCATCGCGATGTGGCCGGCCAACGGCGACGCTGCGGCTGTGCTGCTGCAGGCCGCCGACGGCGCGCTGTACGCGGCCAAGAACGGTGGGCGCAACCGCGTTTGCATGGCCTGACCGGCCCGTGCTAGGCTTGCCGTTTCATCACGATTCGAGAGGCCCGCTTGCGACGCACCGTTTCCACTCTCGCGCTGGCACTGGCCGGCCTGACGCTGCCCGCGTGGGCGCAAACCGCGTCGCCTTTGCCGTCCCAGGTTGCCGGCAAGGTCGACGGCATGTATCCCTGGCTGGACAGTATTTACCGCGACCTGCACGCCCATCCCGAGATCGCGTTCCAGGAAGTCCGGACTGCGGGCAAGCTGGCGCAGGAGATGCGCAAGCTGGGCTTCGAGGTGACGGAAAAGGTCGGGGGCACGGGCCTGGTGGCGTTGCTGCAAAATGGAAATAAGGGATCCGGACCAACGGTCCTCGTACGGACGGAGCTGGACGGCCTGCCGATGGAGGAAAAGACCGGACTGCCGTACGCCAGCCATGAGCACACGCGCGACGGTGCCGCGTTCACGGCGCACAGCTGCGGCCACGACGTGCACATGGCCGCGTGGCTGGGCGCCGCGCGCACGCTCGCCGAACTGAAATCGCAATGGCGCGGCACACTGATGTTCATCGCCCAGCCCGCCGAGGAAACCGTTTCCGGCGCGCGCGCCATGCTGGAAGATGGCCTGTTCACGCGCTTCCCCAGGCCGGACTATGCGTTCGCCCTTCACTCCTGGCCGCTGGCCTATGGGACCGTCGGCTTCGAGAGCGGCCCCGTGTCGTCCAACTCGGATGCGCTGGAGATCCGCTTCAACGGGCGCGGCGGCCACGGCTCGGCGCCGGACAAGGCCATCGACCCGATCGCCATCGCGGCCCGCTTCATCGTCGACGTGCAGACGGTCGTCAGCCGCGAGAAGGATCCGAAGGAGTTCGGCGTCGTGACGATCGGCGCCATCCAGGGCGGCACCGTCGGCAACATCATTCCGGACACGGTGCAGGTGCGCGGCACCATCCGCTCGTACAGCCAGGACGTGCGCGCGAAACTGCTGGACGGGGTGCGGCGCGTGGCGAACGCCTCGGCTGCGATGGCGGGCGCGCCGGCGCCGGACGTGCGCCTGATTCCGGGCGGCGCCGCCATCGTCAACGACGACGCGCTGGTGCGCCGCACTGAGGCCGTATTCCGCGACGCGTTCGGCGTACAGAACGCGCAGCGCATGCCCGCCATGACGGCCAGCGAGGACTTTTCGCTGTACGCCAACGAAGGCATTCCATCGATGTTCTTCTTCACGGGCGTGTACGCGCCGGAGACGGTGGCCGAGGCGCGGCGCCCGGACGGCAAGCCGCTCGCGTTCAACCACTCGCCGTTCTACGCGCCGGTACCGGAACCGTCGATCAAGACGGCGGCACAGGCCATGAGCCTCGCGGTAATGAACGTGCTGGCACGGCCGTGAGACAGCTTTAGCGGCGGCCGAGCGCGGCGACGGTCGCGGCCAGCGCCGCGCGCGCGTCCAGCCACGGCGTGCCGGCCAGCTGGCGTGCGCACTCGGGGCACGRCTCGAACGGGTTGCAAGCGTGCGCCAGCTCGACGTAGTTGGCCCCCACCACCGGCTTCGCCGCCGCCGCATCGGAGCGGCCCGATTGCGCCCGGGCGCCCTCCTTCAGCCATTTCTGGAAGGGTTCGAGCGCCGCGCCGGTCGGCACGTACCAGCGCTTGCGGCCGGGATTCCAGCGGGCGCCGAGGGCGCGGGCTTCGTCTTTTTCTGCGTAGGGAACGTTCAGGAAAGTCATGATCGCGATGCTAACCGATCCCGCCCGTGCGCGCCAGCAGTGCGCGCAAGTGGTCCAGCCGATACGGCCTGGCGACGATCCCGAACGCGAAGCCGCGCCCCGCGCGGTCCGGCGCGCCATAGTCGACAACGACGCTTTACGCAATTGCCGATGCGGTTTTCCGCTATCATCACACGTCCTTACATCTTGGATCCCGACATGCCCGCCATCCGCACGCTGCATCCCGCCGACTGGACCGTCTACCGCGACCTGCGCCTGGCCGCCCTGGGCGAGTCGCCGCAAGCCTTCGGCAGCACCCTGGCCGAGGAAGCCGCGCGTCCGGACGACGCCTGGGCCGCCCGCCTCGCGGCGCCGGCGCTGGGCGACTACCGGCATGCATGGCCGTTCGTGGCGGAGCTGGACGGCACGCCCGTGGGACTCGCGTGGGTCAAGCTGGACGCGCCGGATGCCGCAACGGCCAGCCTGTACCAGGTGTGGGTGGCACCGCGGGCGCGCGGGCAAGGCATCGGTGCCGCGCTGCTGGATGCCGCGATCGCCTGGGCCCGCGCACGCCGCGCAACGGCGCTGCACCTCGGCGTCACGGCTGGCGATGGCGCTGCCGCGCGCCTGTACCACCGTGCCGGGTTCGTGGACGTGGGGGCGCCCGAGCCACGGCCGGGCACGGACCTGTCCGAACAGGCGATGGTGCTGGCGCTGGGTGACTAGCCGTCGCGCCGGCTCGGCGCTGGCCGTCTCGTCCTTCGGTTCGCGGCTGAGGAAGTAGTCCGGCGCGGTCCGGACCACGGCGGATGCGGCCAGCGGCCGGGGGACATGGCACTCACACCGGACGGTGCAAAGCTGTACGTGGCCAACGGGCGCTCGGGGACGGCATCCGTGATCGACACGGGCACGCTGAAGCGCAGCGCGGACGTGTCGGTCGGCGAGCTGCCGTGGGGCGTGACGATCCGTTAGGACGGCGTCAGCACCATCGAGAAGAAGGCCTTGTTGGGGCCGTTGGACAGCTTGAAGAATACCTTGTTGCGGCCCTTGCGGAAGTGCACCATCACCTTGCCTTCGTTGAGGTTGTAAGACGTGGCGTAGTGTTGCCAGTTGTCGTACACCTTCTGGAAGAACGAGAGCTTGTTGACGTTCCCGCCCTTCCATTCGAGGCGGTCGTTGATCCACACCTGCGCATCGTCGTCGGCGCCGATCCACATCGCCAGGTCGCGCTCGCTGTCCATCATGAGTTCCGTGTAGCCGTAATAGACGCTGTCCTCGGTCATGTCCGGCGGTTCAAGAGGATAGCCCGGCGATTCCAGGTACCGCCACGTGAGGACGCGGCCATCCTTGCCGCGGTAGGCGGCGTCCAGTACCACGGCACGTTCGGGCGGAAAACTGTCGGTGGCGAACATGTCGCGGCCATGCTTGCCGGGGAATGGACCGATCATGTACCAGCTGTTGACATACACCCGGTTCGTGAACTGGCCGCCCGGTCCCAGCTTGCGGCCCGCGCCCTTGCGCGTGCCGGCCTGGTCGACGTCCGGGATGTGGCCCGGGCCGCGGTCGAACAGATCGCCGCCGTTGCCCCAATACCTGCCCGTGGAAACGCCGGGCATGCCGCCACGGATGAAGGACGCGATGCGTCCCGCCACGCCCTGTCCCTCCCTGGAAGCGTCGCCGACCCGGACGCCCTGCTGTCCCCTTTCCATCTGGCGCTGGCGCTGGGCCAGCACGTCCCGCGCATGGCGTTCGAGCGCTTCGATCCGGGCTTCCACGCCGCCGCCCGTACCCGTGCCCTTGTCAGCAGCGGACGGCGTCGGCTCGCCGCCCCCCGTGCCGGGCACGGAAGCCGCATCACCGGCCGCGCCGGGCACCGATGCATTCGCCTGTTCCGATCCGGTCGACGCCTGTCCCTTCTGCGTTTCCGGTGACGGCGCCGGGTTGGCCGACGTTTGTGCCTTCTGCGCTTCCGCCGGCGGCGCCGGGTCCGGCGGTCCAGCCTGCGCATCTTGCGGCGGCTGGGGCGGCGGCGCGGACGCTTGCAGCTGCGCCGCCGCCTTGTCCCTGTCCTGCCCCGTGATGCTGGCGTAATCGTCCACCCGCGCGCGTTCGCCCATCGCATCGATCTTCTTCGACAGCGCCTCGGCGCGCGCCAGCAATTCATCCGGGCTTTCGGCCGTGGTGGCGTCGAACCGCACGGTCTCGGGCGTGGCGTCGTCCGCCTTGCCTTCGCTCGCGCGCATCAGCGCTTCGATCTGTTCCATGTCGGCGACGTGGCGGCGCATCTCCGCATGGCGGTCCAGCAGCTGGCTCTCTTGCAACTGGCGCTCCTGTGCCGCGATCGTGGGCTGGTAGGATCCGTAGTAGTACAGCAGCACCAGCAGTAAGGCGTGCGCCGCCAGCGAGGCGATCAGGTAGGGTCGACGCATGGCACTGCCGTTCAATGCCGCGTATGCAGCGCGATGTTGGTGAAGCCCTCGAACTGGCACAGGTCCAGCACGTGCACGATGTGCTGGTACGGGACCTGCTCGTCGCCGTCGATGCGGATGCGGCGCTGCGGGTCATGCGCGGCCTCGCGCTTCAGCACGTCGTGCAGGCCCTGCACCGTGACCCGGTCGCCGCCGACGTAGACGCGGCCCTTTTGATCCACGGCCAGCACCAGCGGCTCGGCGGCGGCGCGCGCCGCCTCCAGGCTCGCCTGCGCGGCCGGCAGTACCACGGGCAGCTCCTTCTGCGGTTTCGCCGGCTTGTCCTGCTTGAACGCCGTCGCCACCATGAAGAACATCAGCAGGAAGAAGATGCAGTCGATCAGCGGGATCAGGCCGATCTCCGGCGGCTCGTCGTGGCCCAGGTCAATGCGCATGGCGCACCACCTGCAGGTCATGCTTGTCCGTGCGCGGCGGGAAGCTGGCGCGCAGCAGGCGGTTGACGTCCTGTTCCAGCGCCAGCGCGAGGAGCGCGGTGCGGTGCTTCAGGAAATGGTACGTGGCCAGTGCCGGCAGCGCCACGGACAGGCCGCCCGCCGTATTGACCAGCGCCTTGGAGATGCCGCCCGCCAGCAACGCCGGATTGCCCATGCCGTCCGCGAAGGCGATCACGTGGAAGGCTTCGATCATGCCCAGCACGGTGCCCAGCAGGCCGACGATCGGCGCCACCGTGGCGACGATGGCCAGCGCATAGAATTTCTGCYGGTGACGGCGCAGCTCCAGCGACGCGATGTCGGCGGCGCCGGCGCTGACGCGCGCGAAGTCCATCTGGTGGTGTTCGGCGATGAAGGCGATGATGCGGGCCAGCGTGCTGTCCTGGCCCGCCACGTGCGCACCG
>NZ_JBFUDR010000183.1:0-12439 GCF_056404615.1 Massilia sp. P2_C2
ATCGGCTTGGCCAGCAGTGCGTTTTGGCCCCCATCGGCAAATTTCGCCAGCCATCGGAACACCGTGGTGGCGTTCACACCATAAGCGGCCGCGACGTTCGCCACCGACTGGCCTTCGCGCACCGCTTTGATCGCCTGCTGGCGCATCACCTGAAGCGAGTGGTGATCCAGTTTTCGCCCGTCAGAAGTTCGTTTGCATTTCATGCAAGCATTATATTACGAACTAACATTACTTTCTAGAAGGTTAGTAGCCGGCCGCTGTTGTCGCCACCGGACCGGCCGCCATGGCGACTGCCGGCGCCAGCGAAAGCGACGCGGACAGTACGCAGAATATATGTCTCATGTTCGCGAGCCATACCGGCTGGTATCGGCCAAGCGCGTGAAGCGCAGAAAACTCATCCGGTCCAGCAGTTGGAATTCCATCTGCTCATCGGACAGGTTGAACAGTTGTTGGAGCAGCAGGATTCCCACCATCACTTCCGTCGGAAAGGGCGGCCTACCGCCGCGCGATCGGTCCGGCCGCGGCGCCGCTTGGTCCACTTCGGCCGCCAGCGCCGCGAAGTCCACGTGCCTGTCCAGCACTTGCAACGTATCACCCAGCTTATTTCGTTTGGCTTCACGTTCCTGGGCGGCGAACAGGCTCGGTCTCATCATGGCTACGTCGTCAGCAATGTTGGGGAAGCGAAATCATGCCACAGCCGAGGTTTTTCGAGGTGCCAGTTATTCCGTAAAAAACGTGAATTCTCACATCATCGGCAAGGGTGTCTTATTTCATATTACTGAACAATCTTCCTTCCTGCATGATGAGTGAAATTTCTTACCATGCAACTTTGGCCCATCCGATATATCGTCAATAAAGGAAGATAAATGTATATACCGAATCATATCAATTTAATGACGCTGGTCGACAATCCCGACGCCATCCAGTGGGAAAGACACAGTCAACTGGGACGTGTGGGCGTGTCCATCCATCGCCTTTTCCAGGACACGCAAAGCGGCCAGCACGTTTCCCTGATCCGGTGCGAACCCGGCGCATTCGCCGAACCGCACCACCACGGCGGCCACGAGACGTTTTTCATTTTGGACGGAAGTGTCGAAGATGAATTCGGCACTTACGGCAAGGGAGGTCTCGTGGTCTACCAGCCGGGATCGACCCATCGCTGGCGCAGCCCCAACGGTGCATTGATCTGTTTGATCTGTGGCGGTCCGGTCAACGCAGCATGACTACCGGCGACGCCACAACGGGAATCGCCGCGCACGTATAGAAATATTCCTGCTACTTCATTCTGCAAGTCTATATATGCATCTCGCCAGGTTCCAATTCATGGCGCGATGAAACCGGGGGTTGCTCGTGGTGACACGAGAAACACCCGGCCATTCTTCGGCCCGTCAATTGAATCCCGAAAATGACTTTTCTGACGGAGCCGCATGTGGAAACCATTCGTGCACCCTTCGACGAACCCGGCGGCCAACTGGCAACACGCCCGTGACCGACCGATTCAATTTCCCACAAATTTAGAGGTATGTATGCATTGCCTAATCATCGACAGTAATCCGGCCACCGTGCTGGGCCTGCAAGCTTTTATCGAAAAACAATTACCCAGCTGGAAGTTGACCATCGCAACAAGCTGCGAGGCCGCGCTGGTCCTGGTGCGGGACGTGCTGCGCGAACCCATCGACCTGGTGCTGGTCGATTTGTTGCCCACGGCGGCGAACGGCGTCGCACTGATCGCACAGCTGCGGGAAGTGCTGACGGCGCGCCCGGCGACACGGCTCCCCATGCTATGCGACATCGGCTTCGTGACCAGGGCGAAACGCCACGACATCGCTGCCCGGACGCACGGCGCGTGTAACGACAGCCTGGTGCGGATCGTCAGTGTGATCGGCCAGGCGATGCAACTGGTCCACCCGCAAGACAGCGGCACCGCACGCACGCCGGAGCCCGCGCCAGACGACGGGGTGCGTCTGACCGCACGCCAGAAAGACGTCATGCAACTGGTCATGGCCGGATACTCTAACAAGCGCATCGCGAACTCGCTCAACCTCAGCTACGGCACGGTCAAGAACTACATGTTCGATCTGATGCGCAAGTTCGGCGTCACGTCGCGCCTCGAACTGGCGATTCGCTGCCGGGAACGGCACCAGTCGGCGTTCAGGACGGAGACCGGTTCGCCCAGTCACATGCCCCGGTCTTACCCCGGCCATGGCTACGCCACGCCCAGGCCGCTGTTGTTGGCACGTGGCCTGAACATGGTGCCRGAGCGGTGGCGCACCGCCTGAGCGGGCCAGCACATGACCGAAGTTACCTGCCCTCTGACATCTGTCGGGACGATGATGAATCCAGCAACATGGCAAACCCATCAACTCGGAGGATGATCATGAAACCGCTGTACACCTTTTCGGGCACGGAGCGCACCGCGCTGCATGATGCGTTGAGCCAGGTCCAGGAAAACCCCTACCAGGATTACCCAGCCTTCATGCGGTCGATCGGCACGTTGTTCGACGTCCAGGCCGTCCCGGCCTTTTTCACCGAGGCATGCGCGGAGATCCGGCGCCAGCGCGAAGCCGGCACATCCCACGCCCATGTCCTGCGCAATTGCCCCATCGATCCGGAAGTGCCGGAACTGGATCACGACAATCCGCTGGCAGACAAATATGCGAAGAAACGCACGTTCATCGGCGAGGCCTTGCTTGCGCTGTTCGCGCGGCTGGCGGGCACGCCATTGCTGTCGTACGCCAGCCGGAACAACGGTGACTTCTTCACCGACGTGGTGGCGATCAACCGCTACAGCGGACAACAGACCGGCTTCAGCGACAGCGAACTGATGTTCCATAACGACCGCACCGCCCATCCGGTCCGCGCCGACTATATCTCGCTGCTGGGCATGCGCTGCCCGGAGAACGAACTGATCTACACCGGCTACGTCGACGGCCGCGACCTGCTCGCGCACCTGTCGCCGGCCGAGCAGGACGTCCTGCGCCAGCCGTGGTTCATCACGCCGTTCGATATCTTTTCGCGCGAAACGAACAAGGACCACGTCGTGTCCGAAGTGCACCCGATCCTGGAAAACGACCACAGCTTCCGCTATTACGCCACGGCAACGACGGTGGCGCCGGGCAGCCCGGACGTCGCCAAGGACGCGCTGATCGCCGTGGGCAATGCGTTGCTCAAGGCTAAACGCGAACGCCACCGCATCCTGACCGGCGACCTGCTCGTCTTCGCCAACCAGGATGGGCTGCACAACCGCGAAAAGATCGAGATCGCCGACCCGAACGTGGCGCGTACCCGCTGGCTGCTCAAGACGTATGCGTTCAGGAACCAGGCCGCGGCCGGGCGCCATGCCCACCGCTGGATGCGCGGCGTCCCCGGTCTCGTCGCGGACTGAGCGATCTCCAGGTGCACATCGCGGCACGCGGCTGCGCCTTCAACAACATCAGGAGCGTGAATTGCTGAAACAACTTTCCCATCGCGTGGCCGGCATCGAGCTGTCGGCCACATATGCGATCCTCGACAAGGTCCAGGAATTACGGGCCGGCGGGATCGACGTGCTCGACATGGGCGGCGGCGAGCCGGACTTCTGCACCCCGGCCCACATCAGCGCCGCGGCCGCCGCCGCGCTTGCGCAGGGCCGGACGCATTACACGGCGAGCCGGGGCCTGCCCGCCCTGCTCGATGCGATCGCCAACAAGCTGGCGGACGACAACGACATCATCGTCAGCCCGCGCACCGGCATCATCGTCACGCCGTCCGCCAAGCACGCGCTGTTCATCACGCTGGCGACCCTGCTCAATCCCGGCGACGAGGTCATCATCCCCACGCCGAGCTGGGTCAGCTACAAGGCGATGGTGGAACTGTCCGGTGCCCGTCCCGTCGAATTGCCGCTGTCGGCCGACAACGGCTTCGCCATCACACGTGCCGACCTGGAAACGAAGGTCGGCCCGAACACCAAGGCCATCATCGTCAATTCGCCGAACAATCCGACGGGTCATGTGCTCGGTTACGAGGAAGCCGCAGAGATTGCCGACTTCGCCTGCACGCACGGCCTGTACATCGTCTCCGACGAGATCTACGAAAAGGTCATCTACGACGGGGAACGCCACGTCAGCCTGGCCGCCATGCCCGGCGCGGGCGAGCGCACGCTGACCATCAACGGCTTTTCCAAGGGTTATGCGATGACGGGCTGGCGCCTGGGCTATGTGGCCGGGCCCCAGGAGATCATCGATGAAGTGCTCAAGATGCAGCAGCACTCGGTCGGCTGCGCGAGCTCGTTCGTCCAGCTGGGCGGCGTGGCCGCGCTCACGGGCGACCAGGCGCCGGTCGAGGCCATGCGGCGCGTCTATGCCGGGCGGCGCGACCTGATCGTGTCCGGCCTGAACGCGATCGACGGCATCCACTGCGTCCAACCGCAGGGCGCTTTCTACGTCTTTGCCGACATCCGTGGCACCGGCATGGGCGATTCGGTGCAGTTCTGCCAGCGGCTGCTGCGCCAGGCGCACGTCGCGGTGACGCCGGGCTCCGCCTTCGGGAGCGGCGGCGAAGGCTTCATCCGCCTGTCGTTCGCTACCTCCGCCGAGGTGATCGAAGATGCCGTGCGCCGCATCGGCGCCGCGGTCCAGGCCCATGCCGAATCTGAATAAGGCTTACGAACGTGGATCTTTCGCATCAAACAACCGCCGCGCCGACGCGGCCTTACCGCATCGCCATCATCGGCAGCGGCCCCCGCGGCCTGTCCGTGCTTGAACGCCTGGCCGCCCTGATCGGCCAGGGACGCACCACGCGCGCCGTCGAACTCTACCTGATCGACGCCCACCAGGTCGGCTGCGGCCGCATCTGGCGCACCGACCAGCCGGACTGGTTCATGATGAACACCGTCGCCGACGAAGTGTCGGCCTTCTCGGGACCGGCCGACGGCGGACCGGCCCGCCCTGGCGCGGGACCGTCGCTGGCGCAATGGTGGGCCGCGCGCGACCCCGGCTATCCGGGGCCGAACAGCTACGCGCCGCGCGCGCTGCACGGATGCTACATGCAGTTCGTCCTGTCGGTCATCGAAGACGCGTTGCGTCCGCACGCGCGGCTGCTCAAGATCACCGACTACGTGTCGGACCTGCACAAGGACGGCGCCGAGTACGTCGCCACGCTGTCGAACGGCTTTACGATCCGGGTCGACCGGGCCGTGCTCGTGACGGGCCATTCGTTGCCGGCACTGCGCGGCCGGCACGCCCGCCTGGCCGACTTTGCGCAAGCGACGCCCGGCACGCGCTACCTGCGCGGCGACTCCGCGGCCGACATGCCGCTGGCCGCGATCGCGCCGGGGGAAGCCGTCGGCATCCTCGGCCTGGGTCTGTCGTTCTACGACGTGATGGCGGCGCTCACGGTCGGCCGCGGCGGCCGCTTCGTCGAGCGCGCGGACGGCAGCCTGGCCTACCAGGCCTCGGGCAGGGAGCCGGTCCTGTACGGCGGCTCGCGCAGCAGCATGTTGATTCCGGCGCGCGGCCGCAACCAGAAGGAGCCCAACTTCCGCTACACCAGCGTGATCCTGTCGCAGGAGCGGGTTGCTGCCATGCGCGCGGCCGGTCCGGTCGACTTCGAGCGCCAGGTCAAGCCGCTGGTCCTGGCCGAGGTCAACCTCATGTACTACGCCACCACGATCCGCCTGCGCCACGGCGCGGTGGCCGCGGCCGTGTTCACGGACGCCGTCCGGGCGCACCAGGCCATGAGCGTCGCTGACGTGGCGGCGCTCGCGCACGAGCATGGCGCGGCCGGCCTGGCGCCGCTCGACCTCGACCGGATCGCCCACCCGTTCGCCGGTCGCTCGTTCGAGAGTCCCGCCGCGTTCGAGGTCGCACTACTGCAGGCGCTGCGCCAGGATTATGCCGACGCGCTGGACGGGAACGTCGACTCGCCGCTGAAGGCTGCTCTCGACGTGATCCGCGACATCCGCGGCCTGGTCCGCGCGCTCGTCGACTTCGGCGGTCTGGCGCCCCGCTCCTACGAGGCGCACTTCCTCGACTGGTACGTGCCGCGCTCCTCGTTCCTGTCTGCCGGGCCGCCGCGCCTGCGCACGCTGCAGGCAATCGCCCTGATCGAGGCCGGCGTGCTGCACATCGTCGGACCCGACACGACGCTGGAACCCGATCCGCAGCGTGGCTGCTTCGCCTGTTTCTCGCCCGCGGTCGCGCATTCGCGGGTGGACGTGAGCACGATCATCGACGCGCGCATCCCGATACCGAACATGGAGCTCGACACCGCGCCGCTGAGCGCGAGCCTGCGCCGCAAAGGCATCTGGACCAATTTCGTCAACAGCGACGCCGACGCGTCCTTCGTCACGGGCGGCGTGGCGGTCACGCCGGCACCGTTCCACCCGGTCGGCAAGAACGGGCTGCCCGCGCGCGAGCTGTACGTGCTCGGGATTCCGTCCGAGCATACGCGCTGGTTCATGCAGGCGGGCAGCAGCCGGCCGGGCTTCTGGACCGACTTCGTGCACGACGCCAACGCCATCGCCGAGGACATCGTCGCTCCGCTGCGTGCCGCCACCATCGCACCCGTCGACGCGCTCGCAGCACAGTAACCACCCACCTAACCCGCTCATTACGAAGACAGGACCATGACAAAAAAGCAGGCTTTACTCGTGCTCGACTTCATCAACGACGTCGTCCATCCCGAAGGCAGATATGCGGTGGACGGCTATTACGACCAGGTGCAGCGTCGCGGCGTGCTGGAGCGTGCCGCAACGGCCGTGCAGCGCGCGCGCGACGCCGGCGTGCCCGTCGTTTTCGTGATCGTCGGTTTTTCCTCGAGCTATATCGAATGTCCGGACGACTCGCCCGTGTTCGCGGTCGCCCGGCACGAACGGCGCATCCAGCTGGGCAGCTGGGGCACCGAGATCCACGCCCGGCTCGCGCCCGCCCCGCACGAACCCGTGGTCGCGAAAAACCGGATCAACCCGTTCTTCGCGACTAACCTCGACCTGATCCTGCGCCGTCTGCAGGTGGACTCGCTCGTGCTGTCCGGCGTGTCGACCGAGTTCGTCGTGCTGTCGACGGCGATGGCGGCCCACGACCGGGACTATCGCGTGACCGTGCTCGAAGACGCATGTGCCTCGTCGACCGACCAGTTGCACGAAGCGGCGCTGCGCATCGCCGCGCGCACGGCGACGGTGGCGCGCGTCGACGATGTGTTTCCCGCCTGAGCCGGCACGACGGGCGCTGGCGACGGCCCGCGCCCGCCTGCTGCGGCTGATGGCGTGCCGCGCCGCGCCGTCGCCGGAGCAGGAAGAACAACTGCACGTGCTGATGCTGCGTGCCTTCATGTAATCAACGACCAGACAACGACAATGTACCCATCGACGACATCCCTGCGGATCGCGGGACGCATCCTGTTCCTCTCCGAAGATCCGGATACGATCACGCGCCAGCTGCACGGGCAGGACCTGGATCTTGAGGAAGCCGGGCCGCTGCGCGACGACGTTTCCACCGACGAGATCACGCCAATCCCGGTCCTGGCTTATTACGACCAGCGCCTGGGACGGTATCCGTACGTCGGCCTGACGGCCGGCGGCCGGCGCCCGATCGCGAAGGACGACGTCGCCGCGGGCGGCTTCGCCGTCACGGTCGCGGGCAAACGCTACGGCAAGGGATCGTCCAGGGAGCACAGCCCGCTGGCCGAGCGCGCGGCGGGCATCCGCCTCGTGATCGCCACCAGCTTCGAGCGGATCTACCGCCAGAACGCGGACAGCATCGGCCTGTACACGTCCACCGACCTCGGCCTGCTCGACCGCATCCGGCGCGGCGAACCGCTCGACCTGGCCGCGCTGGTGGCCGACCGGGACCGGCAAAGCGCGGCCATCCTGATGAGCGGCGGCCTGCTGCCGTACGTGCGCGCCCGCTTCGACGGCGCGTGCGCGTTCGCCGCGCTGGCGGCCGCCGCCAGCCGGCCGCGCACGCTGTTCGAAAAGGTCGTCGAGCGGCACGCGCTGGACATGGGCGACGGCGCCGCGCCGCGACCGGGTGCGGGCCTGTTCGTACGGACCGACTGGCGCTTCATCCACGAGTACTACACCGGCATGTGCAGCCATTTGCTGGACAACGCGTTCGGCCCGGAGGTCGCGCTGCACGAACCGCGCGGCATCGTCGCTTTCGAGGATCATTTGTCGTACATGGAGCGCAGCGACGTCCACGTACGCAACGGGCTCATTGCGGACCTGCGCGGCCTGTCGCAGGCCCATCGCCGCTTCGTCGACCGCTTCGGCGTGCGAGCCCATGGCTATCTCGCCGACGGCGCCGGTTCGGAAGGCATCTCGCACGCCCTGATGGCGGAGCAGTACGCCCTGCCCGGCCAGGTCGTGGTCGGTACCGACTCGCACACGCCGCACAGCGGCGCGCTCGGCTGCGTGGCGTTCGGCGTCGGCACGACCGACATGGCCAGCAGCATGGTCACCGGCTTCGCCCGCCTGACGATGCCCGGCTCGATCCTCGTGCGCCTCGAAGGCCGCGTGCCCGCCGGCGTGACGGCGAAGGACATCGCGCTGCACCTGCTGGCCAGTGCCTCGATCAAGGCCGGCGCCGGCGTCGGCAAGGTGTTCGAGTTCGCCGGCCCGGCCATCGCCCAGCTGTCCACGGACGAGCGGGCCACGCTCACCAACATGACGGCGGAACTGGGCGGCTTCACCGGCATCGTCGCGCCGGACGAGGAAACCGTGCGCTTCCTGCGTGCACGGCGCGGCATCGAATTCACGCCCGAACCCTGGATGCGCAGCGACGCCGGCGCGCACTACGACGACGTGATCACGCTGGATTGCGCGGCGCTGGCGCCGATGGTGGCGGCGCCGGGCGATCCCGGCAACGGCATGCGCCTGGTCCCGGACGCGCAGCCGGTACCGATCGACATCGCCTACGGCGGTTCGTGCACGGCCGGCAAGCGCGAGGACTTCGATCATTACCACGAAGTGTTGCAGTGGGCGGTCCGGCATGGCCTGGCGGTGGCGCCCGGCGTCCGACTGTACCTGCAGTTCGGCACCGTCGACGTGCGCGACTATTGCGCCGAACGAGGCTATCTTTCCGTCTTCGAGGCGGTTGGTGCGGAACTGCTGCAACCGGCCTGCGGGGCCTGCGCTAATTGCGGTCCCGGCTCGTCGACCACTGCGGAACAGGTGACGGTCAGCGCGACGAACCGCAACTTCCCCGGCCGTTCCGGTCCGGGCCAGGTGTGGCTGGCCAGTCCGCCGACCGTGGCCGCCAGCGCCATCGCCGGCGAGCTGGTGTCGTTCGCGACCCTGCAGGCAAGGCACGCGCCGGCCTGACACGCACGGCGTAGCACTACCGGGCCGGACCGCACGCGCGCTCCGGCCCGCACGCGTTCAGACGCCGTCGACGAAGCCGCGGTAGGCGGGCATGCTGTAGAACGGCGGCACGGGAGCGGCATGGCGCCGCGTTGCGGAGGCCGGCGCCCCGCACAATTCGCGCACCAGCCGCGCGAACACGTCCACGAGCGGCGGTTCGTCCTGTGCGCTCATGGCGGCCTGTTCCCCGACCGCCGCGCACAGCACCGCCAGCGGGTCCGGAATCGCGTGCCGGCCGACCAGGTCGGCCACGGCGCCTGCCGTCCGGCCGTGATCAGGCCCGCAGCGCGCACCGGCCGCCTGCAGGCGACGGATGAATGCCGCCACCTCCGCTTCGCATAGCGGAGAAGATAGTCCATGCATGATGTTCACCTCGTTCAGTCCAGGAAACTGTCATGATCGAACGATCCGCAGGCACTGAACAGATGAAGAAAGACAGGCCGGACGCACCGGTTCAGGCGGCAGCCGTGCGTTCGCGGAAGCGCTCCACCCGCATCTGGTTGCCGCACGTCTTGCTGGAACACCATTGGCGCCGGAACCCGCGCGAACGATCGACGTAGATGCCGTCGCAGGCGTGCCCCGCACATTCGCGCAGCAGCCCGCGCTCGTTTCCGCCCAGCAGGTCGACTGCATCGCGCGCGATCGCCGCCAGGACCAGCTCCAGCGTGAGCGGCGCGGCCGCCTCGCTGGTCCATTCGCCCGTTGCCGGCGCGCGCCGCAGCTGGGGCGCCGGCAGGTCCGCCGCGCGGGCCGTTGCGTTGACCAGGTCCAGGTCGGCGGCGGCCGGCTCGCGCCGGTGGAAAATGTCGTGCACGAGGCGGTGCAGAGCCTCGCGCAGGGCGAGCGCGCGCAGCATGTCGGGTGCGCCGACCTGCGGCAGATCGGCCGGGCCGTGCGCCAGGCCGCTCTCGGCAATCCAGTCGCGCAACCGGGATGGGGTGGGCAGACGCTCGACCGGCTGCGCACTGCCACGCGATCCGACGGTCGCAACGAAGTTCAGGCTCAGCCTGCCCAGGTCAAAGCGAAACTTCACGTCCGACATACCCCTTCCTTTCGATCCGCTAGGTGGCGCGTGCGCCGAGCGGCGCCGGCGTGGCGGCGGGCCGCGGGAACAATGGCAAAGCAACGAGCGCGCTGGCCGCGCACACCAACCAGACGACCGACCAGGACCACCAGGACAGGATCAGCGGGATGCCGATCGGCGTCAGGAACATCACCGCGAACGCGCACGCGTTTCCCATTCCCAGGGCCGTGCCGGCGCGCGCCGCGCCTGCCAGCGACGCCAGCTCGGCATAGGCCACGCCGTGCCAGGCCGACACGCAGATCCCGGACAGCACCAGCAATGCCACGATGCCCATTGTAGCAAAGCCAGCCGGGCCCGATCGGTCGTCGCCCAGCGCCACCGCGCCCGCCAGCACGGCAAAGCTGGCGATGGAAAACAGCGTGCAGGCGCGCAGGTAGCCGCGGCGATTGCGGTTGCGGTCGGTCCAGCGCCCGCTCCAGATGCGCGCCACGATGGCGCCGGCCTGCACACTCATCATGCCCCCGGTGATCAGCGGCAGGCTGGCGTGCACGTAGTCGTGCATGAACACCGTGGCGAACGTCAGCACGGCGAACTGCGGCACGCACAGGACGCCCATGCCCAGCACGATGCGCCAAATGCCGGGATCGTGCAGGGGGCTCGCTGCCCGGGCCGACGCAGGCGCATGCGCATGCGCGGCACCGACGTTGGCGGCACCCGTGCCGGGCGGCTCGTGCACCCAGCGCCACGTGAAGAAACAGGTGGTCGCGCACAGCACGGCCAACAACCCGTACACGGCCAGGAAGCCATGTCGCTGCGCCAGGAACGGTAGCACGAGCGCGCCGACGCCGCCGCCCAGCGGCACCGCAGTCTGGCGGATGCTCATCGCCAGGCCACGCTCGCCTTCGGGGAACCAGGTCATGATCGCGCGTCCACTCGACCCGTTGACACTACCGCCCAGGATGCCGACGCACCCCATGCCCGCCGCAAGGTACTTCCAGTCGGGCACAGCATGCGGCGCCGGCACGGCCAGCAACGCCAGCAGGGCTAGCGCCACGGCCGTCGTCAGGAGCCCCAGCAACAACACCTTGCGGTCGCCCCAGCGGTCGGTCAATACCCCCCATGGCAATTCGCTGAGCGCGATGCCGCCACCCAGCAGCCCAAGCACGAGGCCGAGTTCGGTGTTGCCGAGATGATAGTCGCTGCGCATGAACACCGCCGTGGTGGGGATGCCCTGGAAGACGGCGGAAAAGCTGGCGTTGGCGGCCACGCCCGTTCCCAGCACTTTCCAGCGGTGGTTTGGATTGTCAAGCAATAAGATACGGTTCGACATAGCAGATCGTCCATGAGTTGTTCGTGTAATGATTCTAACCCATTACATTGACATTGGCGCAACCAACTTGGCGCCAGGACGGGGTGAAAATCGGCACCTGTCGATCGGCCCATACGACCGGTGGTCCCATCGATTCCGCAGTTCATCGTAGGGATCTGGCGGACGGTGCCCGATCCGCATACAGTGGGTTCATCCGGACCGCGCCGGCATGCGCGGCCGCGAGAACCAGGGAGGACCATGACCCATGCCCGTTTCCGCACCTTCGCCGCCACGCTGGAAGACCTCGCCCGCGACATCGTCCAGGCCTGCCGCCGCGCCGTGCGCGCCATCGCCGTGATGCCGCTGCCCGCCATGCTGGCGTGCTGCATCGGCCTCGCCTTCGTGATCAGCCTCCTGCCCCTCGCGCTGTTCCTGTTCGTACTGTTCCTCGGCATCAAGGTTATCGCAAGCGCTTTCATCGTCGACCATCGCCGCACAAATCACGAACAACGCCGCGCACACCGCGAGCACTACGGCAAGCAATAAGCGGAGAACGGCATGAGCGCCAGCGACATCAACCGCGTACTCGACTTCGTACGCGACGCCTTCAACGAAGCCAGCAAGCTGTGGTGGCGCTTCTTCGACTGGCTCGCCGTCGTCGAGTGGCGCCAGCTGTTCCTCACGTGGCTGTTCGTGATGATCTTCTTCGGGATGGTGCACACACCCGAGCCCGGGGTCTGGTACATCTTCATTTCGTTCGCCGTCAAGG
>NZ_JBFUDR010000184.1:0-12336 GCF_056404615.1 Massilia sp. P2_C2
GTATGCCAAGGTCGGCTCGAACGCCGTCGTCGTGAAACCGGTCCCGGCCGGCGCCACGGCCGTCGGCAACCCGGCCCACATCCTGCGCAAGGAAGATCAGTCGCGCGGTGCCCAGATCTTCGCGGCCTACGGCGTCACGCCGAACGGCGACGACCCGCTGTCGAAGGCCCTGCACAACCTGATCAACCACGTGGCCCAGCAGGACGAGCAGATCGAGCGCATGTGCGCGACGATGAAGGCGGCCGGTATCCGCTGCCAGGGTCTCGACGAGAGTGATAAACTCGACCAGGCTCAACTGAACCGGCTGGTCGACTGAGCGCACTTGTGCCCGACCCGCTGAACGCATAAAGAAGGAATCCAATGCAAGACGATATCCCGGGCAGTTTCGACCCGGCATCCGACCTCGACCCTAACGAAATCCGCGTCCTGGGCGTCCTCGCCGAGAAAGAGGCGCTCACGCCCGACAATTACCCGATGTCGCTGAACGCGGTAATGAACGGCTGCAACCAGCTGTCCAGCCGCGATCCCGTGATGCAGTTGTCCGAGGACGTCGTCCACGACACGTTACAACGCCTGATGCAGCGCAAGCTGGTAAACGGCATCGCCCAGGCTGGCGCGCGCGTCATCAAGTATGAGCACCGCATGCGCATCAAATGGACGCTCGAGCAGGACAAGGTTGCCGTGCTGACCGTGCTGATGCTGCGCGGCCTGCAGACGGCCGGCGAGATTCGCAGCCGCACGGGCCGCCTGCACGACTTCAAGTCGGTTGCCGACGCGGAAAGCGCGCTGCAATTCCTGATCGACAAGTATCCACCGCTCGTCGCCCGGCTCGAGCGCGTACCCGGCACCAAGGAATCCCGTTACGGCCACCTGCTGGGCGGGCCGATCGACGTCGCGCGCATGGACGCGGGTGCGGGCGCCGCTGCGTCCGGCGGCGCGGCGGGCGGATCGATGTCCGCCCGCGTGGCCCAGCTGGAACAGGAAGTGACGGCGTTGCGCAGCGAAGTCGACGAACTGAAGGCCCAGTTCGCGGCGTTCCGGCAGCAGTTCGAATAACCGCATTGGCGTTGCGGCTACTCATGGTGCGGCGCCTCGGTAGATGCGTATGCGAGGTCGACGATGGCCTCGTTGCTGCTATCGAGAAGGTGTGCACAAGTGCTCACCGATCTCTTCCTGCCCCGAGCCGTCCTGCCGACCGTGCTCGTGCCTGACAGGCGTCACTTTCCCGCCTCCCGCCGGGCCATGGCCGGCGGCAGTGCCCGGCGTTACCGCCCGGCTCGCCTCGGGTAGCGCCGTTTGCGCCGCATGGGCGCCGGTGGCGAGCCGTTGCAGATTGACCGCCGCGTTCCCGTCGCGGTCGTGATGCGCACCGCAGCCGGCACAGATCCAGGTGCGCTCTCCGAGCGCGAACTGGTCGTTACGCTCCCAGCGCTGCAGAGCCTTGACCGTGGTCCCCAGCAGCCTGGCGGCCTGCCCGATTTCCATTGTGCTTTCCATGATCATGACTAGAGTTGACCTCCAGCCGGGATCGGCCAGCGGCAGCTCGAACTGGTGCTCTTTCACGCGCAGGGGCAGCGTGCGTTCGCCTTCGCGCAATACGGCCGACGCCAGCGGCGACTCCACGGTCACGGACCAGGTACGATCCGCGTCCTTGAAGAAGCTGCACCAGTCGCCTGTCAGGAACGCGGTATTGGCCAGTGCGACGGCCCAGAACGGCGCTTCCTTCTTCGCGATGGTGACGAAGACCTGGCATTCGAGCCGCACGTCGCCCAAGCGGCGTTAGTTGTCCGCCAGTCCCGGCGTGCGCACGTGTGGCCAGACCCGAACATCCGTGCGCTTGCGGCTCAGCACCAGCTGGCATTCACGTGGACGACGCCTTCACGGTTGGCGCCGGGCGCGACATCCTGGGCGCTGGCCGTGGCGGACAGTGCTAGCGACAGTGCGGCGAGCCGTCTTGCGTAGCGAGGGCGCATCGCTCAGCCCTCGTCGCGCCAGCGGCGCATGCGGATCGCGGCGTACAGCATCGCGACACCCATCGCCACGCCGATCCAGGCATCGGGGCCGGCGAGGCTCATGTACGACTGGGACACGATGTTGCCCATGTCGATGCCGTGCCCATTCTGGTGGATGGCCGCGGTCACGCCCGGGAACGTAAACCAGATGCCGGGCACGATGCCGCCGAGGATGCGGGCGACGATGTCGCTCGCATAGTGCGCAAGCAGCAGCGTCTGGCCGGAGAAGCTCTCGAGCGCCGCATTGATCCATTTGATGGCGACGAGTGCCACGACCGGGGCGCCTACGGCCCACAGGAACGGCTTCGACTTCGCCCAACTCGACACGAGCAGCAGCCAGCCGACGGTCGGCAGCGCCCACACGACGTACACCGGCAGCAGCGCGCCGAGGCGCAGCGGCGACAAATACAGGTCCGACGACGACAGCAGTGCGGAGAACAGGTTCAGGCCCTGCGTACTGAGCGCAGCACAGGCGATGAACAACAGGGTCAGCGACGCGGCGACCGCCAGCACGACCGTGATCGCGGGCGCCACGACCATCGCCGTGATGGCCTTGGACAGCACAGTCATCGGATCGGACACGGGCAGCGATTTCCAGAACAGGATGCTGCGGTCGCGGCGCTCGTCATACAGGGCGCCGAGGCAGTAGAAGAATACGACCCCGGTCAGGATCGCGAACAGCGGCGCGGATGCGCCCAGGTACATGCCGGTGGCGATGTTCGCGGCCATCATCTTCGTCTCGGCGGGTAGGATCGCGTCGAGGCGGGCGTGATCGAGCACCTGGCCGTTGATCGTCACGTGTGCCGGGACGCCGTGTGTCAGGATGCCATACGTGACAGTGCAGCCCATCAGCACGATGAACAGTGCGCCGACGATCACGGGCGCCCAGAACATCGCCCCCTTGTGCTCCCAGAATTCGCGCCGCAACAGCCACTTCATGGTGTTGGCGTTTTTGTCGGAAATCATGCGTAGGTTCCTTTCATGGTCGCGACGAACAGGTCGGCGACGCTGGGGTTGCGGGTTTCGCCGAGGGCAGCCAGTTGCTGGCGCGAGGCGCCGCCGGGGCCGGCGTCGAACAGCATGACGGCCTTGCCGAACACGGTGCGGCGGTCGAGCGGCTGCAGGGCGTTCGCGGCGCTCAGTTTTTCCTGCGAGACCATCACCTCGACGTAGCGCTCGCCGATCTCTTCCATCGACGCGGCCAGCACGATGCGGCCGTCGCGGATGAACATCAGGTCCGTCAGGATGTGCTCGACCTCTTCGACCTGGTGCGTCGTGATGACGATTGTCTTGTGCTCGTCAAAATAGTCTTCCAGCAGGTTCTGGTAGAACTGCTTGCGGTAGATGATGTCCAGGCCGAGCGTGGGTTCGTCCAGCACGAGCAGCTTCGCGTCGATGGCCATGACAAGGGCGAGGTGCAGCTGCACGATCATCCCCTTGGACATCTCTTTGACTTTCATCGAAGGCTGTAACTTCGTGTGCGCGATATAGCGTTCGGCCTTGTCGCGATTGAAGCGCGGGTGCACGCCGGCCACGAAGTCGATGGCGTCGCCCACGCGCAGCCAGCGGGGCAGGATCGCGACGTCGGCGATGAAGCAGACGTCCTGCATCAGTGCATCGCGCTGGGTGCGCGGGTCATAGCCCAGCACCGACAGCTGGCCCTCGAACGGGATCAGGCCCAGCGCCGCCTTCAGCGTGGTCGTCTTGCCCGAGCCGTTCGGGCCGATCAGGCCGACGATGCGGCCGGCGGGGATGGTGAAGTCGATACCGTCCACGGCCGTGCGTTTGCCGTAGCGCTTGGAGAGGCCGCGGGCCTCGATGACGGCGCTCATGGCTGGGCTCCGTTCGGCTCGCGCAACAATTGTTCGATGTTCAAGCCGAGGCGGCGGATACGTTCCTGCATCGCCGGCCATTCCTCCCGCAGGAAGCGTTCCCTTTCGCTGGCGAGCAGTTTTTCGCTCGCGCCTTCCGTGACATACATACCGATCCCCCTTCTTTTTTCAACCAGGTTGTCGTCGACCAGTTCCTGGTAAGCCTTCGAGACCGTGATCGGGTTGAGCTGGTACTCGGCCGCGATCTGGCGTACGGACGGGAGCGGATCCCCCGCTTTCAGGGCGCCATCGAGCATCATACCGATCACCTTGTCCTTCAACTGCCGATAGATCGGCGCGTTGTCATTCCAGCCTATCGTCATCGCCGGCCTCGCGTGGTAGTGGTGTAGTCGTTGTCATGTTGCCTCCGTGTTGGTGTTGTGCAGGTGTGGTGTTGTAGTAAAGTATAACACCATGTCGGTGTCGGTCAATACACGGCGTCGTGAAGCCAACCTAGCAGGATTGAGAGGGTCGGAACATGGTCCGGAACGGGCGCCGGACCGGACGGTCAAACGGTCGGGTCAGGTCAGATAACGTGGCCGTCGAGGTCGAAACGCAGGATGCGTCCGTCTTCGTCGATCGCGATCCAGCCGCCCCGGACCGGGCCATTGCCGGCGCCATTGTCGGCGTCGGTGTCGAGCTCCCAGTCGGGCAGCACGTAGCGCCGCTTGCCGTCGGTCTCGTGCAGGGCGGGACGGTGCGTATGGCCGTGGATGATGACGTCGGTGCCGCTGTCCGTGTACAGCGCGGCGACGGCGGCCGGGGCCACGTCCATGATCTCGTACGATTTTTCACTGTGGGCCGCGCGGCTGCCGTCGCGCAGTCCGGCGATGATCGCCTTGCGCTGGGCCATTGGCATGGCGAGGAACTGGCGCTGCCAGGCCGGATCGCGCACCTGTGCGCGGAAGGCCATGTATTTAACGTCGCCCGTGCACTGGGCGTCGCCGTGCACGAGCGTGACGCGCGTATCGCCGATCGTCGCGACGTGCGGCTCGGCCAGCAGGGTGAGGCCGGCCGCTTCGGCGAAGCCGGCGCCGGCGAGGAAGTCGCGGTTGCCGGCGAGCCAGTAGACGGCCGTGCCATGGTCGCCCAGGCGACGCAGCGCATCGACGACGCTGCGGTTGAACGGGTCGTCGAGGTCGTCGTCGCCGGCCCAGTATTCGAAGATGTCGCCGAGCAGGTAGAGCCGCTCGGCCTGTGCCGCGCGTTTGGCCAGGAAGCGGAAGAACGCCTCGGCCGTGCGCGGATGGGACGCCTGCAGGTGCAGGTCGGAAATGAAGAGTGCGAGCGTGCGCGCGGGTGCGGTCATCGTGTTGCCAGGACGACCGGGCGGTGGTTCCCGCGCGTCATGCCTGCCTTTCTTGATTACTGGACGACTTCGACTTTCTCGATGATAACGTCGTCGTTCGGCACGTCCGAATGCATGCCGGCACGGCCCGTCTTGACGGTGTTGATCTGGTCGACGATGTCCTGGCCTTCGACGACCTTGCCGAAGACGGCATAGCCCCAGCCGTCCTGGCCCGGGTAGTTGAGGAAATCGTTGTTCTTGGTGTTGATGAAGAACTGGGCCGATGCCGAGTGCGGGGCCATCGTGCGGGCCATGGCGATCGTGTACTTGTCGTTCTTCAGGCCGTTCTTGGCTTCGTTCTCGACGGTCTGCTCGGTCGGCTTTTGCTTCATGCCCGGCTCGAAACCGCCACCCTGGATCATGAAGTCCTTGATCACGCGGTGGAAGATCGTGTTCGTGTAGTGACCCTTGTTCACGTAGTCCAGGAAGTTGGCAACGGTCTTCGGTGCCTTGTCGGCGTCCAGTTCGACCTTGATGTTGCCCTTGTTGGTGGTCATGAGTACGGTGGTCATGTTTGTATCCTGTGATGGTTGTTGATACCTCGAAAACCGGCGCGTCGGTTCATCGATATCCGCAGCGGGTTCCGGGTTCGGAGTTGCGAGTTCGTTATTTTACTAGCTTATCGCCCTTGAGAACGGTCACGGATTGAATCACGACGGGCGTCACGGGCACGTTCTGCAGGCCGCGGATGTCGTCGACGACCACGGACTTGATCTTGTCGACGACGTCCTGGCCTTTCACGACCTTGCCGAATACGGTATAGCCGGAGCCCTGCATGTTCGGATAATCGAGACCGGGATTGTCGACCACGTTGATGAAGAATTGCGAGGTGGCCGAGTCCGGATTCGATTCGCGCGCCATGGCGACGGAATACTTTTCGTTCGACAGGCCATTGTTGGACTCGTTCTTGATCGGTTTGTTCGTGGCGCGTCCGTGGAACTGGGCATCCATGCCGCCGCCCTGGATCATGAAGCCGTCGATCACGCGGTGGAAAATGGTGCCCTTGTAGAAGCCGGACTTCACGTACTTCAGGAAGTTGTCCACGGTGACGGGCGCTTTTTCCTGGTTCAATTCCAGCACGATCTCGCCCATCGAAGTCTTGAGGGAGACTTGCGGCTCGGCGGCGAACGCGGCGGCGGACACGGCCAGCGCAGCGAATCCTGCAGCAAATCGGGTGGCAAGGCGGGTGCCGGGGTATTTCAGGATATGCATCGTAGCTTCCTCTCGGTGGACATAGCGCAAAACGCTGTCAAGGGTTTTGCAGAAAAATAAACCTGTGGCATATGCGGCCAGTCAGGATTTTATCAATGCTATACTTTGCGACGGACTGCCGATTCTATCAAGCAAGAACCAGGTTCCCGGGAATCACAGTCCTGACACTCCCGACGCGCCCGCCACATCCCGGCAACGCCGCAAGGCTGCGTTTCGAGCGTCGTGCTCCAACCCTCTAGCAAACATCCGATGAGCCAACTCAAGATCTACAACACGCTCGCGCGTGACAAGCAGGTATTCGTTCCCCTCCAACCCGGCAAGGTCAACATGTACGTGTGCGGGATGACGGTCTACGATTACTGCCACGTCGGTCATGGCCGGATGATGATGGCGTTCGACGTCATCTACCGCTGGCTCAAGGCATCGGGCTACGACGTCAAATATGTCCGCAACATCACGGACATCGACGACAAGATCATCAAGCGTGCCGTCGAAAACAATGAAACCATGACGTCGCTCACGACCCGTTTCATCAAGGCGATGGACGAGGACACTGCTGCTTTAGGCATCCTGCCGCCGGACGTCGCGCCGCGCGCGACGGAATACGTGCCGCACATGTTGTCGATCATCGAAAAGCTGGAAACGAAGGAACTCGCTTACAAGGGCGAAGACGGCGACGTGAACTATGCCGTGCGCAACTTCCCGGGCTACGGCAAGCTGTCCGGCAAGTCGCTGGACGACCTGCGCGCCGGCGAGCGCGTGGACGTGAATACCGGCAAGCGTGATCCGCTCGACTTCGTGTTGTGGAAGGCCGCCAAGGAATCCGAGCCGATTGAGGCCAAATGGGATTCGAAATGGGGCAAGGGCCGTCCGGGCTGGCACATCGAATGCTCGGCCATGTCGTGCGCCATGCTGGGCGAACACTTCGACATCCACGGCGGCGGCGCCGACCTGCAGTTCCCGCACCACGAGAACGAGATCGCCCAGTCGGAAGGCGCGTTCGGTCCGCCGATGGCCAGGTACTGGATCCACAACGGCTTCGTCCGCGTCGACAACGAAAAGATGTCCAAGTCGCTGGGCAATTTCTTCACGATCCGCGACGTCCTGAAACAATACGATGCCGAGGTGGTCCGCTTCTTCATCCTGCGCGCCCACTATCGCAGCCCGCTGAATTACTCGGACGCCCACATCGACGACGCCAAGGGCGCGCTGACGCGCCTGTACACGGCGCTGGCCGAGGTGGACGCGGGCAGCGAACCGGTTGCCGTCGACTGGGACGAGCCGCACGCCCAACGCTTCCGCGACGCGATGGACGACGATTTCAATACGCCGCTGGCCGTGGCCGAGTTGTTCGACCTGGCGTCCGAAGTCAATAGGAACAAGTCGGTACCGGCCGCGCGCCAGCTGAAAGCGCTGGCCGGCGTGCTGGGCCTGCTCGAACGGAACCCGCAAGCCTTCCTGCAGGCCGGCAGCCCGCAGCAGGGTGGCCTGGACGAGGCCGCGATTCTCGATGCGATCGCGCGCCGCGCGGCCGCCAAGAAAGCCCGCAACTTCGCCGAGGCCGACGCGATCCGCGCCGAGCTGACCGCGGGCGGCGTCGTGCTCGAGGACAAGCCGGACGGCACCACCAACTGGCGCCGCGCCTGATTCCGCCGGGCACGCAACGAGCATGGCACTTTCCAAGGACCTCGCGGGCGCCGTTCCGGCGACGCCGGACGTCGAGCCCTCCGTCCCGCCGTACTGGGCGGAGGCGAAGGCCGAGCTCATGCGGCGCGATCGCATCATGAATAAACTGATCCCGCAGTTCGGCGACATGCATCTGCGCGGCCATCCCGATCCGTTTACCACGCTGGCCCGTTCGATCGTCGGCCAGCAGGTGACGGTCAAGGCCGCCGAGGTCGCGTGGACGAAGCTGCGCACGCTGTGCCCGAAGATGACGCCATCCCAGGTGATCAAGGCCGGCGCGGAAGAATTGTCGGGTTGCGGTCTGTCGAAGCGCAAGACGGAATACATCCTCGACCTGGCCGACCATTTCAAGGCGAAGCGCGTGCATGCGGATCAATGGTCTCGGATGGATGACGAAGCCGTCATTGCCGAGCTCGTGCAGATCCGCGGCATCACGCGCTGGACAGCCGAGATGTTTTTGATATTTAATCTGCTCAGACCGAACGTCCTGCCCCTGGACGATCCCGGCCTGATCCAGGGCATCAGCCAGAATTATTTCTCGGGGGAGCCGGTCTCGCGCAGCGATGCGCGCGAGGTCGCCGCCAACTGGGAACCCTGGCGAACAGTTGCTACATGGTATTTATGGCGTAGCCTGGATCCGGTTCCGGTATAGAATAACGCCCTTGCCGCCGCGTGGACGATCTTCCGCGGCCACGAACACACCCGGAGGTACAATGAGTAAAACAACTTTCCTCAGTTTCGAGCAACCGATTGCCGAGCTCGATTCCAAGATCGAAGAACTGCGCTTCGTACAGGACGATTCCGCCGTCGACATCTCGGAAGAAATCGATCGCCTGGCCAAGAAGAGCCAACAACTGACGAAAGACATCTATGCCAAGCTGACCCCCTGGCAGGTTTCCCAGATCGCCCGCCATCCGCAGCGTCCATACACGATGGACTATGTGAATGCGATCTTCACCGATTTCCATGAACTGCACGGCGACCGTACCTTCGCCGACGACCAGTCGATCATCGGGGGCCTGGCCCGTTTCAACGGCCAGTCGTGCATGGTGATCGGCCACCAGAAAGGCCGCGACACGAAGGAGCGCGCGATGCGCAACTTCGGCATGCCGAAGCCGGAAGGCTATCGCAAGGCGATGCGCCTGATGAAAGTGGCCGAGAAGTTCAACCTGCCGATCTTCACGTTCGTCGACACCCCGGGTGCGTTCCCCGGCATCGACGCCGAAGAGCGCGGCCAGTCGGAAGCCATCGGCCACAACCTGTACGTGATGGCCGAGCTGAAGGTGCCGCTGATCGCCACGATCATCGGTGAAGGCGGCTCGGGCGGCGCGCTGGCGATCGCCGTCGGCGACGCCGTGCTGATGCTGCAGTACGCCACGTATTCCGTGATCTCGCCGGAAGGCTGCGCGTCGATCCTGTGGAAGACGTCGGAGCGCGCGGCCGAAGCCGCCGACGCCCTCGGCCTGACGGCGCTCCGCCTGAAGGCGATGGGCCTGATCGACAAGATCGTCAGCGAACCGCTGGGCGGCGCGCACCGCGATCCGCAGCAGATGGCCCAGTTGCTGAAGCGCGCACTGGCCGATTCGCTGCGCCAGTTCCAGGGCATGAAGACGAAGGACCTGCTGGACGCCCGTCACGCCAAGCTGATGGCCTACGGCAAGTTCAAGGAAACGCTGCCGCGCGAAGAGTGAGCCGTTCGTCCCACGGGCCGGGTGCCGCGGCAACCGGTTCCGCCGCCATCACCGCGGCGTTCGCGCAGGCCATCCAGGCGCTGCGCGATCAGTATTTTCCTGATTCCACGCCAGGCATCGCGGTCGCCCTCAGCGGCGGCCTCGATTCGATGGTGCTGCTGCGCCTCGCGCATGCCCATGCGCGCACGCACGGCTTCCATCTCCACGCTTTCCACGTCCACCACGGCCTGAGCCCGAATGCCGACGCCTGGCGCGACCATTGCGCCGCCGCGGCCGCCGACCTGGGCATCCCGTTCGACTGGCGCGCCGTCGACGTCGCCAGGGGCAAGAGCGGCATCGAAGCCGCCGCACGCAAGCAGCGTTACGCGGCCCTCGGCGCCATGTGCCGGGCCCACGGCGCCGAGGTGCTGCTCACGGCCCACCACCTCGACGACCAGGCCGAGACGGTGCTGCTGCAACTGCTGCGCGGCTCCGGGCCGTCCGGCCTGTCCGGGATGGATGCCGCCAACCGCGCGCCGGGCCTCCTCGGGGACGAGCGCCTGCTGATCGCGCGTCCGCTGCTGGGCGTCGCGCGCGCCGAGCTGGAAGCGTTGGCGCGGGAAGAGGGCGTCCGCTGGGTCGAGGACGAATCGAACGCCGACCCGCGCTACACCCGCAACGCGCTGCGCCACCAGGTGATGCCGGCGCTGGCCGCCGCGTTTCCAGGGTTCCAGCAGCGTATCGCCCGCGGCGCCGCGCACCAGCGCTCGGCCCGGCACCTGCTGGACGATCTTGGCGACCAGGACCTGGCCGCCTGCCTGGACGGCGACGGCCTCGACCTGGCGCGCGTACGCGACCTCAGCCGCGACCGCATCGACAACCTGCTGCGCCACTGGTTCGCGCAACAATGGCTGGCGATGCCGTCGACGGCGTGGCTCGCGCAGATGGTGGCGCAGATCCTGTCCGCGCGCGAGGATGCGCAACTGCTCGTCGAGCATCCGGACGTGCACGTGCGCCGGCACCGCGACCATTTATATCTCGTGCCGCGCCTGCCCGACCTGGCCGGCATGCGCGATCCCGCCGACGCCGGCATCATCGAGCGGCATGCCCAGGCCTTCCGCTGGAACGGCGAGGCGGCGATATCATTCCCGGACTATGGCGGCACGCTGCATTTCGACCCGGCCGAACGCGGGTTCGATTCGGCCTGGCTGCGCGCGCAGCCGCTCGAGATTGATTTCCGCAAGGGTGGGGAGCGGCTGAAGCTGGCTGATAACCGGCCGTCGCGCAGCCTCAAGATGCATTACCAGGCCAGCGGCATCCCGGCGTGGGAGCGGGGGCGCCTGCCCATCGTCAACGCGGGCTTCGACCTGCTGTTCGCGGCGGGACTCGGCATGGATTGCCGACACCTGGCGGACGGCCCGGGGCGCGTCGCCCTGCGGTGGGAAAGTGCGACGCCGGCCATCCCGGCCTAATGTTGTTTCCGCATTACCATATTCCTATTCGGTATAGTTTTCGCGCCCTGACGGCTTGTGATTCTGCGGCGCAGCATGTAGAGTAAAAGGCTCATTTGATTTTTTACAAGCGGAAATCCCTTTAGTCATGGCCTTAATAGTCCACAAATACGGCGGTACGTCGATGGGTTCGACGGAACGCATCAAGAACGTCGCGGCCCGCGTTGCCAAATGGCACGACGCCGGCCACAGAATCGTTGTCGTCCCTTCGGCAATGTCCGGTGAAACCAACCGTCTGATCGGCCTGGCGAAAGAGATTATGTCGCAGCCGGACCCGCGCGAACTGGACATGATTGCATCGACCGGCGAGCAGGTCTCCGTGGGTCTGCTGGCCATGGCACTGCTGGCGCGCGGCAAGGACGCCGTGTCGTACACGGGCTGGCAGGTGGGCATCAAGACGGACTCGGCCTTCACGAAGGCCCGTATCCAGTCGATCGACGACAGCCGCGTGCGCGCCGACCTGGACGCAGGCAAGATCGTCATCATCACCGGTTTTCAGGGCGTGGATGACGAAGGCAATATCTCCACGCTGGGCCGCGGCGGTTCGGATACCTCCGCCGTCGCGATCGCGGCCGCGCTGAAGGCCGACGAATGCCTGATCTATACGGACGTCGACGGCGTCTACACGACCGACCCGCGCGTCGTGAGCGATGCGCGCCGCCTGTCCAAGATCACGTTCGAGGAAATGCTGGAACTGGCGTCGCTGGGCTCGAAAGTCCTGCAGACCCGCTCCGTGGAATTTGCCGGCAACTACCGCGTGCCGACCCGCGTCCTGTCGTCGCTGACCGACCCCCTGATGTCGTTGGAAGAAGAAGCCAACTCGGGTACCCTGATTTCGTTTGAGGAAGAAAGCAACATGGAACAAGCCGTTATCTCGGGCATCGCCTTCCAACGCGATGAAGCCAAAATCACCGTCCTGGGCGTGCCCGACAAGCCGGGCGTCGCCTTCCACATCCTCGGGCCGATCTCGGAGGCCAATATCGAGGTCGACATGATCATACAGAACCAGTCGGTCGACGGTAAGAC
>NZ_JBFUDR010000185.1:0-12334 GCF_056404615.1 Massilia sp. P2_C2
GATTACCATGCGGCCTCCTCGCGCCTTGTCCACACTCGTCATGCATCGCCATCCGCTTCCCCCTGCCTACCATGGCAGGTTCCAGGTGGGCGTCCACGAACATCGCGAGCGGCCGCCGGCGCAGCCAGTCGATCAGCGCATCGCGGTCGGGGGCGGCCAGGATCTCGTCCAGCGTGTCCGAGCGGCTCGTCTTCTGCGCGCCGACGGCTACCGCGAGCAGATGCAGGTCGTGGTTGCCGAGCAGGGCGTCGACGCGGCCATCGCTCGCTTCCGACAGCGCTTTCATGCGGCGCAGCGCACCGAGGGAGTCCGGGCCGCGATTGATCAGGTCGCCAACGAACAGGATGCGGGCGTCAAGCCCGGCATCGTCGCGGATTCGGGCCAAGAGCAGGCCGGCTTCATGGGCGCACCCCTGCAGGTCGCCAATCACATAGGTTTTCATTTTGCTTCTTTTTACGGAGGCGGCCGAAGCCGCGTGGATGGGAATCCGGAGCGCCACGCGGCGGGATTCGTTTTGCAGGATCGATACTAATTGATTTGCCGGGATTTCGTGCAAGAGGCCGTTCAGGCAACCCGCGCATTACCAATTGTAAATTGCCTTGTCGATAGTTTGACGGTGCGGTTTAGTCTTCCGTCAATCTGAACAGGGGCCGCACGCGTAAACTGCTCATGTCCGATTGCCAGATGCCATCCGGTACAATGGTTTGGCTCAGTCCGCCCACGCTCGCGGAAATCCTGTTGATCCTGTGCCAGGCCAAAGGCTTTCGTCAGCGAGATCTTGCATTTAAAAAATAATAATATGTTTTCCTTCATAGTAAGTTTTTTCGCGTCTGCGCTGCTGACGCTCCTCGTCGTCAAGCATTCGAAATTGCATGGTTCCGCACTCGACGATAATTTCAGTGGCGTGCAAAAGGTTCATCTGCATGCGGTCGCGCGCATTGGCGGATTGCCGATCTTTGTCGCGGTCGCCCTGACCGCCGCCATTTCGGTCTGGCGCGTGCCCGACCTCGGTTATTGGCTGGTGGCGTTGCTGGGCTGTTCCTCGATCGCGTTTGCCGGCGGTATCGTCGAAGACTATACGGGGATGGTGCGTCCCTCGCGCCGCCTGATTTTGACCATGGTCGCCGCGCTGCTCGCCTATCTCGTGCTGGATGCGAAAATCGCGCGCCTGGATATGCCGTTCGTCAGCCTGCAGCTGCATTCGTTGTGGCTGATATTGCCGCTGACCGTGCTGGCCGTTGCCGGCATCGCGAATGCGGTGAATATCATCGATGGTTTCAATGGCCTGGCCAGCGTCGTCACGATCTTCATGCTGTTCTCGCTCGCCTACGTCGGCTGGCAGGTAAGCGATATGTTCGTGCTGGTGGCCGCGCTGACGGTCGCCGGTGCGACGGCCGGCTTCCTGATCTGGAATTATCCCGTCGGCCTCATCTTCCTCGGCGACGGCGGCGCCTATTTCATCGGTTTCATGCTGGGCGAACTGGCCCTGCTGCTCGTGATGCGCAATCCCCAGGTGTCGACGTGGTACGCGGCATTGCTGCTGATTTATCCGGCATTTGAAACGGTGTTTTCCGTTTATCGCCGGATGTTTGTACGTGGGAAATCTCCTACAATGCCGGACGGAATCCATCTGCACAGCCTGATTTTCCGGCGCATCGTCCAGTGGACCGTCGGCCGCAAAGAAGCCCGTGCACTGATGAAAAGGAATGCCCGGACCTCGCCTTACCTCTGGCTGTTTTCCTTGACTGCCGTTATCCCCGCGACCGTGTTCTGGCGGAATACCGGGTTTTTGATATTCTTCTGTCTATTGTTCATTATCAGCTACGTATGGTTGTACGCCCGTATTGTCAGATTCCGGGCACCGCGCTGGCTGATTTGGCACAAAAAACCCTGAAGAAAATTCAGATGTAGTATATTGCGGCAAATAGCAGTTATTCGATAAAATCCGTTACAACCTACTTTACTCAAAAGGAATCAAGATGGATCTGTCTAATTTGTCCCTGGGCGATTTGCGCAACCTGCAAGAGCAGATCAAGCAGGAAATGAAGAAACGTGAGGTTCAGGAAGTGCAAAAGGCACGCGAACAGATCCTGGCGATCGCGCAGAGCGTGGGCATGCCTTTGAAAGACCTGATCAGCGCCAGCGGCCGTGGCGGCAAATCGGCGGGCGCGAATACCGGCACCGTCGCCGTGCGTTATCGCAATCCGGACAATGCCTCGCAACAGTGGACCGGTCGCGGCCGCCAGCCGAAATGGGTCAAGGAATGGGTCGAAGGCGGTAAATCGCTGGACAAACTGCGCGTCTGATTTCGCGCGCCGTATTCTTTTGCAGGGAGCATTCGCCCGCGCGGATCTCCCGGCAAAAGATCGCGGCGCCCATTCCCTTCGGGCGCACGTCCTGTGCGCCTGATTGCGCCTCCGCGCGCACAGGCATCCGCCCCCAGCGGCGCTTCTTGCCGTTACAATATCTCTTTTTTCCTTCTTCCGATCCAACCGGTGATCGCAATGCCCGCGTGCGCGCATTCCGGTGCCCACTCCAGCAAGGTAGATAATTCATGGTCTCTCTTTCGAAAACAATCTTCAAGGCATATGACATCCGCGGCGTGATCGGCAGCACGCTCGACGCCGGGATCGCGCGTCGCATCGGCCAGGCCTTCGGCGCCGCCGCGCTGGCCAAGGGAGAGCGCACCGTGATCATCGGCCGCGACGGCCGCCTGTCCGGACCGGAACTGGCGCAGGCACTGGCCGCGGGCCTGCAGGCTGCCGGCGTCGACGTCATCGACCTCGGCATGGTCGCCACGCCGATGGTGTATTTCGCCACCAATGTGTTGAAAGCGCGCTCGGGCATCATGGTCACCGGCAGCCACAACCCGCCGGACTACAACGGCTTCAAGATGGTGCTGGCGGGCGAGGCGATCTACGGCGACGCCATCCAGGCGCTGTACCAGGCCATCGAACGCGACGATTTCCAGCCGGCCGCCCAGCCGGGTCACTATTCGACGCACGACATCAAGGCCGCCTACGTCGAGCGCATCGTCGGCGACGTCAGGATCGCGCGTCCGATCAAGATCGCCGTCGACTGCGGCAACGGCGTGGCCGGCATGGTCGCGGGCGACTTGTTCCGCGCCATGGGCTGCGAGGTGATCGAACTGTTCTGCGACGTGGACGGCCACTTCCCGAACCACCACCCGGATCCGGCGCACCCGGAAAACCTGCAGGACCTGATCGAATGCCTGAAAACGTCGGACGCCGAGATCGGCCTCGCGTTCGACGGCGACGGCGACCGCCTGGGCGTCGTCACGAAGGATGGCCAGATCATCTTCCCGGACCGCCAGATGATGCTGTTCTCGCAGGACGTCCTGGCGCGCAACCCGGGCGCCGAGAT
Organism: Massilia sp. P2_C2; assembly: GCF_056404615.1. Lineage (NCBI taxonomy): Bacteria > Pseudomonadati > Pseudomonadota > Betaproteobacteria > Burkholderiales > Oxalobacteraceae > Massilia > Massilia sp. P2_C2. Next base: position 3,385 of record NZ_JBFUDR010000185.1, read on the forward strand.
CCTGTACGACGTGAAGTGCACGCGCCACCTGGGCCCGTGGATCGAACAGCACGGCGGCCGCCCGCTGATGTGGAAGACGGGCCACTCGCTCGTCAAGGCCAAGCTGAAGGAAACGGGGGCCCCGCTGGGCGGCGAGATGAGCGGCCATATCTTCTGGAAGGACCGCTGGTACGGCTTCGACGACGGCCTGTACACGGGCGCCCGCCTGCTCGAGATCCTGACGCGCGAAACCGACCCGTCGGCGCTGCTCAACGGCCTGCCGATCGCGTCCAGTACGCCCGAGCTGCACCTGCACCTGAAGGAAGGCGAGAACTTCGCGCTGATCGACAAGCTGCGCGCGGAAGCCGAGTTCCCGGGCGCGGACCGGATCGTCGACATCGACGGCCTGCGCGTGGAATACCCGGACGGTTTCGGCCTGGCGCGCGGCTCGAACACGACGCCCGTCGTCGTGCTGCGCTTCGAAGGCGAGAATCCGCAGGCGCTCGACCGCATCCAGAAGGAATTCGCGCGCGTGATCAAGGCCGCCAGGCCGGACGCCGAGCTGCCGTTCTGAGAGTGACACCTTGAACATCCTGCTGGTGCGGGTGTCGTCGCTCGGCGACGTCCTGCACAACCTCCCGATCGTGGCGGACATTCATCGCCACTTTCCGGATGCCCAGGTCGACTGGGTGGTGGAAGAGGGCTATGTCAGCCTCGTGAAGCTCAATCCGCGCGTGCGCAAGGTGATTCCGTTCGCGCTGCGGCGCTGGCGCAAGGGCCTGGGCGATGCTGCCGTGCGCGCGGAACTGCGCGGTTTCTTCCGCGACGTGCGCGCCGAGCAGTACGACTACGTGTTCGACACGCAGGGCCTCATCAAGACGGGCATCGTCATGGCCTGCGCGCGTACGCGTCCGGGCGGGCAGAAGGTCGGCCTTGCCAACGGCACCGAGGATTCGGGCTACGAAGGCGTGTCGCGCATCTTCCATAGCCGCAGCATTCCCGTCGAACCGCGCACGCACGCGGTGGCGCGTGGACGCCAGGTCGCGGCCGCGGCGCTCGGCTACGCCGTCGACACGCCGCCCGACTTCGGCCTGCCGGCGCCGGAAGGCAGTGCGCGTCCGGCCTGGATGCCGCCGGAAGACTACGCCGTGTTCTTCCACGGGACGGCGCGCGACGCGAAAAAATGGCCGACGGCGCACTGGATCGCGCTCGGCCAGGCACTCGCGCCCATGACGGTGCTGCTGCCGTGGGGCTCGCCGCGCGAGAAGGAAGAGGCCGAGCGCCTGGCAAGCGCGCTGCCGAACGCGCGCGTGCTGCCCAGACTGTCGATGATGGACGCCGTGGAACTGGCGCGCCACGCGGCGCTGGCCGTCGGCGTGGACACGGGCCTGACGCACATCGCCGCCGCCTTCGTGCGGCCGACGGTCGAGATCTATTGCGATTCGCCGCGCTGGAAGACCGAGGGCAACTGGTCGCCGCGCATCGTCAACCTGGGCGACACGGGCGCCGCGCCCGGCGTCGCCGAGGTCGTGGCGGCCGCGCGGCGCCTGCTGGAGAGCCGCTGATGCGTCTTCTGTATTCGCTCATGTGGTGGCTGGCGCTGCCGCTCGTGCTGGGCCGCCTGTGGTGGCGCGGGCGGCGCGAGCCCGGCTACCGCACGCACCTGGGCGAGCGCCTCGGCTTCTACGGCCGCAAGTTGGAGAGTCGCCTCACGATCATGGTACACGCCGTGTCCGTGGGCGAGACGCGCGCGGCCGAGCCGCTGATCGAAGCCTTGCTGGCCGCACGGCCGGATTGCCGCATCCTGCTCACGCACATGACGCCGACCGGCCGCGCCACGGGCCGCGCGCTGTTCAATCAGCACGGCGAGCGCGTGGTGCAATCGTTCCTGCCCTACGATACCGGCTTCATGGTCGGCCGCTTCCTGCGCCATTTCGAGCCCGCGATCTGCATCCTGATGGAGACGGAAGTGTGGCCGAACCTGATCCACGGCTGCGCCGCGCACGGGGTGCCGGTGGCGCTGGTGAACGCGCGCCTGTCGGAACGCTCGCTGCGCCGCGGCCGCAAGATCGGCAGCCTGATGACGGATGCGGCGCGCGCGATCACCCTGGTCGCCGCCCAGACCGACGCGGACGCGGCGCGCATCGCGTCGCTGGGCGCGCCGCACGTCGCCGTCACGGGCAGCATCAAGTTCGACGTCATGCCGCCGCAGGCCGCGCTGGACACCGGCGCGATGCTGCGCGCGCGTTTCGCCCACCGCCCCGTATTCCTGTGCGCATCCACGCGCGAAGGGGAGGAGGCGCTCATCCTCGACGCTTTCAAGACCATGGACGCGCGCCCGGCGGGCATGCTGCTCGTGCTGGTACCGCGCCATCCGCAGCGTTTCGACGAGGTGGCGCGCATGGCCGTCGAACGCGGCCTGACCTTGGCACGCCGGTCGGCGCTGCCGGACCGCGTGGATGCCGACGTGCTGCTGGGCGATTCGATGGGCGAGATGTTCGCCTATTACGCGGCCTGCGACTGCGCGTTCATCGGCGGCAGCCTGCTGCCGCTCGGCGGCCAGAACCTCATCGAGGCCTGCGCCCTGGGCCGACCGGTGCTCGTCGGCGCACATACCTTCAACTTCCTGCAGGCGACCGAGGAAGCCGTCGCCGCGGGCGGCGCGTTGCGCGTGCCCGATGCGGCGACCCTGCTGCGCGCGGCCGCCGGCCTGATCGACGACGCCGACCGCCGCACCGCGATKGGCGCCCAGGCACTGGCCTTCGCCGCGCGCCATCGTGGCGCGACATTGCGCACTGTTGAACTCTTGCAACAATTTATTGCCTAGCTTTTGTTACCATTCTCTTTAGATTGGAAAACGAAAGGGGATGCACATGTTGTGGTCAAATCGCTCGCGGGCGGCCGGCCACGTGGATGGCGGGGCCGCTCTGCTGGACCAGCCTGACGCCGCGGATCTGGGGGCCGACGCGATGCCGGCAGCCACGATCCCGGTCGTGCATCCGCCGGCGGAACGTTACAGTCTGCACTTCTGGGTGCGCTATTCGTTCGCCGAATACGTACGTTTCATGTGGGAGCACGGCGGTTACCTGATCCGCCGCCGCCACATCCGCTGGCCGATGGGGTTGTATCTGCGCCTGAAAAGCACGCTGTCGGCGGCCATGCACTTCATCCTGCTGCAGCGCGGGAAGCGCCTGTACGAATTCCAGATCGACCAGCACGGCATCGTGCGCACCAGCGACATGGGCGTGAGCCTGATCGGCTGGGACGACGTGCAGCGCATCCGCACCTATTCGAACGGCTTCATGATGATCCTGAAGCGCGGCACGTTGCCGATTCCGTTCCGGTGCCTGAACAAGGATGAAGTGAGCGCGATGCGCGGCATCGTCGAGGCGCGCGCGGCGGGCGAATTGCAGTTCCGCGCGTCGTAAGAACGTTCTATCGGAGCGTAGGGTGGGCACCCCTGTGCCCACGCGGACGTTCGCAAACCGCTTACTTACGCGTGGGCTCGGGGAGCCCACCCTACGTATCGCCGACTCCGTTTAATCGTTCGGGAACAGCACCGGCATCTCCACCGACCGCCTCTTGAGCGCCGCCTTGGCGCCATCGTAATCCGGAAACACCTCGCCCACGACGGCCCAGAAGGCCGGGCTGTGGTTCATCTCGCGCAGGTGTGCCAGTTCGTGCACCACCACGTAGTCCAGCAGCGCGAGCGGGTAGTGCACCAGCTTCCAGTTCAGGCGGATGTTCCCGGCCACCGTGCACGAACCCCAGCGCGTGCCGGCCGACGAGATCGCGCACGAATTGTAGGTCACGCCCACGCGCGGCGCGTACAGGTCCAGGCGTTCGCGGAAGATGCGCTTTGCTTCGTCCTGGAACCACAGCTTCACGCGCTCCCGGATCTGCCACGTTTCCAGGTCCGGCGTCACGCCCAGGCGCAGCTCGCGCGTGTCGGCATCGAACACGCAGTGGCTGCGCGCGGCCGGTTCCAGGCGCAGGGTGAGGTCGGTGCCCAGGTACGGCAGCTGCGCGCCGTCGACCCATTCCACGGGCGGGCGCTCGGCGCGCAGCGCGCGGCGTTCGCCCCGTTCGAACAGCTTGGTGAGAATCCAGCGCTGCTTGGCGCGGATGGCGCGTTCGATGTCGTCCAGCGGCGCGCGGCTCGGCGACGTGACGAACAGGCCGTCGTCGCAGACCATGAAGCCGTGCGAACGGCGCGTGGAGCGGCGCAGCACGTAGTGCACCGTGTGCGATCCGAGCTGGATTTGCCGCAGCGGCGGATCGTTCGGGCCGACGGGCGGAATGGGTAACGTACGGGTCGGTACCGACGGTGCCTTGAACAGCGGGGCCGGCGGCACGGGTTTCGCTGCCGGCGGGGTCGGGGGCTTGAGCGTCGCGGCGAGTTCCTGGGTAAACAGCTCCAGCTGGTTCGCGTCGATCTTGGGGGAGGTCATGGTGGGCGGCTTCGGTGGTACTTTGGTCTGCGCGCCCAGTTCGTTCAAGTACCTGAATAGGCGTGGGGCGAAATGACGCGCATTTCCGATTCTATCCAATTTTCGACCTCTTGCATCAGGCTGTCGGGAGTGTGGTTTTCCGGCGATATCGGCTTGCCAATCGAGACGGTGATGAGGCCCGGTCGCTTGATGAACGAGTTCTTGGGCCAGCACTCACCTGAATTATGCGCGATCGGCACGACAGTCGCACCTGTTTCGATCGCCAGGCGCGTGCCGCCGCTTTTGTACTGTCCCTTCTGGCCCACGGGGATGCGCGTCCCTTCGGGGAACATGATGATCGACTGGCCGTCCGCGAGGCGCGCCTTGCCGATCCTGACCACGTGCGCGAACGCGCGCTTGCCCTTGCTGCGGTCGATCGGGATCATGCGCAGCAGCGCCATGCCCCAGCCGAAGAAGGGGATATACAGGATCTCCTTCTTGAAGACGTAGACGAGCGGCCGCTTCATGTTGGGCAGCATGAAGATGGTCTCCCACGCCGACTGGTGTTTCGACAGCAGGATGGCGGGATGGTCCGGCAGGTTCTCGTAGCCCTTCACCTGGTAGCGGATGCCACAGATGACGCGGGCGCACCAGATGATGAAGATGTTCCACTGCGACGTCACCTTGAAGCGCGTGGCGTACGGGAACGGCGCGGCGAGGAAGCATACGCAGGCCCAGACGACGGTGGCGACCGTCATCACGATCGCGAACGACAGGGAACGCAGGAACAGGACGGCATTACGCAAAGGCGTGCTCTCCGTGGAGGGTGTGGCGGTAGTTACGATCATGCTTTGAAAATCAGTTGGACGCGGACAGYGTGCCGGACCCCGGATTGGTCGACGACCTCAGGAAGGCGTCGACCATGGCGGCGAGGTCCGGGAAGATCAGCGTGCCGGGCGGCAGGCCGCCCTTGGCGTAGGTCTGCTCGCCCTTGCCGGTCAGGACCAGGTAAGGCACGCAGCCGCAGTTGAAGCCTGCCTGCAGGTCGCGCAGCGAATCCCCGACCGTGGGCACGCCCTTCAGGCTGACCTTGAAGCGCTTGCTGATTTCCTCGAACATCCCGGCCTTCGGCTTGCGGCAGTCGCAGTTGTCGACCGCCGCGTGCGGGCAAAAGAAGATCGCGTCGATGTCCGCGCCCACCAGCTGGGCGTTCGCGTGCAGCTTCTGGTGGATCGCGTTCAGCGTGGCGATGTCGAACAGTTCGCGCGCGATGCCGGACTGGTTCGACGCGATGACGACGCGGTAGCCGGCCTGGTTCAGGCGTGCGATCGCCTCCAGCGATCCCGGGATCGGGACCCATTCGGCGGGCGACTTGATGAAATCGGGGGAGTCCTCGTTGATGACCCCGTCCCGGTCGAGGATGATCAGCTTCATGCGCGCGCTCCGCTCAGGCAGCCAGTTTCGAGATGTCGGCCACGCGGTTCATCATGCGGTGCAGGATGGACAGCAGGGCCAGGCGGTTGTTGCGCAACGCGACGTCGTCGGCCATCACCATCACGTCGTTGAAGAACGCGTCGACGTCGTCGCGCAGCTGGGCCAGCGTTTTCAACGTGCCCGTGAAGTCGCCACGCTCGAACGCGGCATCGACTTGCGGCTGGACGCGCTGCACGCTCGCGTACAACGCCTTTTCGGCGGCGTCCTGCAGCAGGGCCGGATCGACGTTGCCTGCCTGGGCCAGTGCCTCTTCGTTCTTTTTCAGAATGTTGGCGATGCGCTTGTTGGCGGCGGCCAGCGAGGCGCTTTCCGGCAGCGCGGCGAAGGCCTGCACGGCTTCCAGGCGCTGCACGACGTCGTCCACGCGGTCCGGGTTCTGCGCCAGCACGGCTTCCACTTCGTTCGGTGCGAAGCCGCGGTCGCGCAGCAGGCCGCGCAGGCGGTCCAGCATGAAGACCGTGACTTCCGCCGTCGGGTCCTTGAACGTGGGCATGTAGTCGAACACGCCGGCCGCATCCTTCAGCAAATCGGAGATACCCAGCGCCAGGCGCTTCTCGACCAGCATGCGCATCACGCCCAGCGCGTGGCGGCGCAGCGCGAACGGGTCCTTTTCGCCGGTCGGCTGCAGGCCGATCGACCAGATGCCGACCAGCGTTTCCAGTTTGTCGGCCAGCGCGACCGTGAGGCCCGTATTCGTCGTCGGCAGCGCGTCGCCCGAGAAGCGCGGCTGGTAGTGCTCGGATGCGGCCAGCGCAACGTCCTCGTGCTCGCCGTCGTTGCGGGCGTAATAGGTGCCCATGATGCCCTGCAGCTCCGGGAACTCGCCGACCATGTCGGTCAGCAGGTCGGCCTTCGCCAGCTGCGCGCCGCGCTCGGCCAGCAGCACGTCATAGCCGAGGCGGCGGGCGATGGCGCCGGCCAGGCGCGTGACGCGCTGCGTGCGCTCGGCCTGCGTGCCCAGCTTGTTGTGGTAGACGACGTTGGCCAGCAGCGGCAGGCGCGATTCCAGCGACTTCTTCTTGTCCTGCTCGAAGAAGAACTTGGCGTCCGACAGGCGCGGGCGCACGACGCGCTCGTTGCCGCCGATGATGGCGGACGGGTCCAGCGTCTCGAGGTTGGAGACGATCAGGAAGCGCGAGCGCAGGCGGCCAGCAGCATCCGTCAGCGCGAAATACTTCTGGTTCGTCTGCATCGTCAGGATCAGGCATTCCTGCGGCACGGCCAGGAAGGCTTCCTCGAATTGGCATTCGTAGACGACGGGCCATTCGACGAGGGCCGCCACTTCATCCAGCAGCGCTTCCGGCATCAGCACCTGGTCGCCGCCGGCCTTGGCCAGCAGCTGGGTGCGGATCGATTCCTTGCGTTCGTCGGCATTCGCGACGACCTTGCCGAAGACCTTGAGCAGTTCGTTGTACGCGTCCGCATGCACGATATCGAACGGGTGGCCGTTCGACAGGAAGCGGTGGCCCAGCGTGCTGCGGCCGGCGGCGAGGCCCAGCAGCGACAGCGGCACGATGGTCTCGCCATGCAGCGCCAGCAGCGAGTGCACGGGGCGCACGAACTGCACGGTCGCGCCGTCCGGACGCTGGTAGCTCATCACCTTCGGGATCGGCAGCCTGGTCACGGTCTCTTCCAGCACCGGCTGCAGGCCGGCGGCCAACTGGCTGCCCGGTGCCGTGTAGGTGTAGAAGAAGCTCTCGGCCTTGCCGTCCTGGGCGCGTTCGAGGTCGCTGACCCGCAGTTCCGGGAAGCCGAGGGCGGCCAGTTTCTTGGCCAGCGGGGCGGTCGGGTTGCCGTCCTTGTCGAGGGCGACGGTCACCGGCAGCACCTTCTCGCGGATGCTCTTGTCGGGCGACGTGCCGCGCACGTTGGTGATGGTGACGGCCAGGCGGCGCGGGGTGGCATAGGTGGTGACGACGCTGTCGGCCTCGAGGAAATCACGGGTCTTCAGGCCGTTCGCGATGCCGGCGGCGAATGCGGCGCCCAGCTTGGCGAGGGCTTTCGGCGGCAGTTCTTCGGTCTGCAGTTCGACGAGTAATGTCTGGTTCATAGTGGTCTTGTTCTGTTCTCAGGCAGCCGCTTGGTCAGCTTTCGCGGCGTTCGGCAGCATCGGGAAGCCCAGCTTCTCGCGCGAGTCGTAATAGGCCTGGGCGACGAGGCGCGACAGGTTGCGCACGCGGCCGATGTAGGCGGCGCGCTCGGTGACGGAGATGGCGCCGCGCGCATCCAGCAGGTTGAAGCTGTGCGACGCCTTCATGATCTGCTCGTACGCCGGCAGCGTGAGTTCCAGCTCGATCAGGCGCCTGGCTTCGCTCTCGTGGTTGGCGAAGGCCTGGAACAGCAGGTCCGTGTTGGAGTGCTCGAAGTTGTAGGTCGACTGCTCGACTTCGTTCTGGTGGAAGACGTCGCCATACGACAGCGTTTTCTTGATCCCGTTCTCTTCCCACTCCGTCCATACGAGGTCGTAGACGTTCTCGACGCCCTGCAGATACATCGCCAGGCGCTCGATGCCGTACGTGATCTCGCCCAGCACCGGCTTGCAGTCGATGCCGCCGACCTGCTGGAAATAGGTGAACTGGGTGACTTCCATGCCGTTCAGCCAGACTTCCCAGCCGAGGCCCCAGGCGCCCAGGGTCGGGCTTTCCCAGTCGTCCTCGACGAAGCGCACGTCGTTCTTCTTCAGGTCCAGGCCGAGCGCTTCCAGCGAACCGAGGTACAGGTCCAGGATGTTTTCCGGCGCCGGCTTGAGCACGACCTGGTACTGGTAATAATGCTGCAGGCGGTTCGGGTTCTCGCCATAGCGGCCATCCTTCGGGCGGCGCGACGGCTGCACGTAGGCGGCACGCCAGGGTTCCGGTCCGATCGCGCGCAGGAAGGTGCCGGTGTGGAAGGTGCCCGCGCCGACTTCCATGTCGTACGGCTGGAGCAGGGCGCAACCCTGCTTGTCCCAGTAGGTCTGCAGGGTCAGGATGATTTGTTGGAATGTAAGCATATTATCGGCTTGATGCGTGGCTGGCAGCTGACGCTTCGCGCGCACGGGGCGCGAA